>PNOO01000225.1 GCA_013824905.1 Syntrophus sp. (in: bacteria)
GCCAGGGTGTATTGCGTCAGGACGTACTGTGCCAGATACTCCACATTTTGAAAGGCCCTTTCATAGGCAAAGATCTTCTCGTTCTCCACGGTGGTGGCATAACCGACCTCGCCGGAGGCGGGCAACGATCCCTTGAGTTGGGCAATCCTCGCTTCGTGGATCGTGACCGGGTCCTTGCCGGGAAGTTCGGCATAGATCCGTACGCTCTGCACGAGCAGGCCCAGGACGGCGTAGCCGGTAAGGAGGACCAGGAGGAGCCATCCCGTCTTTACGCGATATTTTTCAGTAAAATCATCCATTTTCAAACCCGACAGGTCGCCATTTTTTTGTGAAGAAAATCAAGCGGACCTTCACGCCCCATATCACGCACGAGGAAGGGCTCTATTGATCAGGGTGTCACGTTTTTGCGAACACTCTATTCGTCCGAACCAGGGCCTCCAGCCTCTCCATCAGGGGGGGGAGGGTGGCCGGATCGAGGGCGGAGATGGCCACGGCGTCGAAACGCCCGCTGAGGATGGACAGAAGCGCCCTGTCCTCTACGCGATCCCCCTTATTGAAGACCCGGAGGGTCGGCTTGCCTCTCAGGTCGAGATCCTCAAGGATCTTCTCGACGGAGACGATCTGCGCCTCAAAAGCCGGATTGCTCACATCGATGACATGCAGGAGGACGTTTGCCCCCTGCAGCTCGTCAAGCGTCGCCTTAAAGGCGGTCACGAGTTCCTTCGGCAGGTCCCGGATGAAACCCACCGTATCGGTGATCACCGCCTCGGTATCCCTGGGAAAGCGGAGGCGCGAGCTCTTCGGATCGAGCGTTGCGAAGAGGCGGTCCTCGGTAAAAACCTCGCTTTTCGTCAGGGTGTTTAGGAGCGTGGATTTTCCGGCATTGGTGTAGCCTACGATGGAGATGATGGGGAGCTCCGTCTTTTCCCGCCGGAGGCGCCTCTGTCCCCTGGCCTTCTCGACATTCTTCAGCTCCTTTTCCAGATGGTGGATCCGTTCCCTGATCCGCCGCCGGTCGACCTCCAGCTTGGTCTCGCCGGGTCCGGTCCCGCCGATCCCCCCCGCCAGCCGGGAAAGACCCGCGTCCTGCCTGGTGAGCCGGGGGAGGCGGTATTTGAGCTGCGCCAGCTCCACCTGGATTTTTCCTTCCCGGCTGTGGGCGCGCCGGGCGAAGATGTCGAGGATCACCTGGGTCCTGTCGATCACCTTCATCTCCGTGAAATCGGCGAGGGAGCGGATCTGGGCGGCGGTCAGCTCATGGTCGAAGATGAGGAGATTCGCGTCCATCTGCATCGCCCGGATGACGAGGTCGGAGAGTTTTCCCCTGCCGATGAGAAAGCGCGGATCGACCTCCGGGCGTCGCTGGATCACGGAGTCGAAGACCTCGACGTCGCAGGTCCGGCAGAGCTCCCGTAGTTCGGCGAGCGAAGCCTCCCCGTCGAAGAAAGGATTCGTTTCCACCCGGACGAGGATCGCGCGGTCGACGGCCTCCACCTTCCTGGTCTTTTGACGTCCGGCAAACTCGCCTTCGAGGGCCGTGATAAAGGCGGTGAAGTCCAGATCCAGATCAGCAGGGCGCTTTGGGGAGAGGGTCAGCCAGAAGCGTCCCTCCGGGTTTTCGGGGATGAGGTGGGCGGTGTGGGCGTAACCGGGAAGTCCGTCTTCACCCGTCTCCAGGGCGCAGATCAGATCAAGGCGCAACAGCGCGAGGTCCGTCAGATCGTCCGCGGTGAGCTCTTCGCCGGCCAGGTGCGTGTGGATCAGACGGAGCCCCCTGAAACGGCGGGAGGAGGAACGGAAGCCGTTCAGGGACGGGATAAGGATGTCGTGGTGCGTCCCCACGATGACGCAGGCGATTTCACCCCGACGGGTGACCAGCAGACCGATCTGACGATTGATCTCACGGGAGAGTTCCGTAAGCGGCCGGGCCAGTTCATGGGTGATGATCCGCTCCGGCGGGATGCGCCGCCGGTAGAGCTGACCGATCCGTTTGATCTCCGCCGGTCCGAGGCCGGTCAGGTTGCCGTGAATCTTTTCGATGGTTGATCCTTTTAATGAAATAAAGGATGGAAAATGAAAAGTCCCCTTAGTCCCCTTATTTAAATTTCTGCGGGCTGACCCGCTTTTCCATCTGGTCGAGGAAGGTTGACCACGCATTCGTCCGGAAGGCGGCGGCCTGTTTTTTTGCCTTCTGGGTCCCGCACACAGGACACGCAGGATCTGTTTCTCCGACCTTCATGATCCGCTCGAAGACATGGCCGCAGGCGGCGCATTGATATTCATAGATCGGCATGTTTGTTCCTGCTCCCGTCGTGATAAATACCATGCAGGTTGCAGGGGGTCAAGGGGAAGGATGAATGGGGACGCATCGGCGGCGGATGGAGGGTCGAAATGGGGGGAAACAAACCGCGGTCGTAAAAAAAGCCCCGGGGATTTCTCCCCGGGGCGGGTTGCAAGGTAAATTCCTCTGAATCAGGCGGTCTTAGAAGCTCAGGGACAGTCTGTTCATGAGGAGGTAGTCGTTGTCGATTTTGTTGCTGGAGGAGGCGCCCTTGAAGTAATCGCCTGCCATGAGGTAACCGGCGCCGACCATATAAGTCAGGTTGTCGTAGATCTTGTAGCTCGCCTTGACGTCGATTTCATAACCCAGGTCCTTGTCATAACCGGCGGCCACTTTGTCGCGCTGGGCCTTGACAATGATCATTTCGACGTTCGTTTTCGGCGTCGGGTTGAACCCGCCGAAGGCGCTGATCATGAGCGAATTGGACTTCCCGCTGTCGAAGGCGGCGTACTTCCCGCCATTGCCGCTGGAGGCGGTCCAGGTCTGGAGGGCGTCGTTCCCCAGGATCAGGCCGACGTCCAGGTCCTGGCTCTCAGGACCTGTCTTGTTCTTGGTCTTGTCGCTTCCGTCGTCGCCGGAGGACCACAGGACCGAACCGCCGGCATAGGCCGGCCCGAACTTCGCCTGGGCCTTGACGTAAGCGCCCATGCCCTGCTTATCTATGTCGCCAACGCCGGAGGCAAATTCCGCGGCCTTGCCGCCGGCATAGATGAATTCGCCCTCGACATAGACCGGCCCGAATGTCGCCTTCAGGTAAGGGGCGACAACGTAGACCTTCGACTTGTATGCCGTGGCGACCGGCACCATGCCCGATCTGTAATTGTTGTACTTGAGGAGAAGACCGGCGTTTCCGCTGTTGAACTTGAAGATGCCGGCGAGGACGTAGTTGTCGTTGTCCTTGTCGACCTCGTGGGCATACGTGTTAGGGGCGGTGCCCTTCGCGGACTGGTCGGCTTCGAACTGCTTCTCGTAGACGGCCAGAAGGGTGAAGGGACCCATCGGCGTCGTCAATTTGACTCTCGGCCGGGACTGTTCGTCGTCGCCGAAATCGGTGCCCCACTTGCCGGAGGACTGATAGCCGATATCAAACTGGCCGACGGCGCTCTTGAACGTCACATAAGCGCGCTCAAATTCGAAGCTCTCCTGGATCTTGGGGTTGCCGGCATTGGATGTCTGCCTGCGGCTGCTCATCTTGTCATCGTAGCTGCCTCTCCAGTTGGTCTCGCCCCACAGCTTCTCGATGGCGTCCATCCGGGTCGTCAAGGTCAAGCCTTCGGCGATCTGGAAGACGGGCTGGAGCCTCGTCCGCGTGTAGAAGAAGGCGCGGGAGTAAGTGTTATCCGTGTCCGATATCTGCTGGTTATTTTCATAGAGACCCATCACATAGAACGAGCCGCCGAACTTGACGCTCGTCTGCGCCGATGCGGTCATGCCGAAGGCCAGGATCAGCCCCAGCGACAGTAAAACGACCAAAAATTTCTTCATTTTATCCTCCTGTTTTGCACTGTTTTGCATGTTCGATCCCCACGGGCATGGGGATCATCTTGAAAAACCGATGCCTTCGCATCGCCGCTTGCGGCCTTACTATCCGCCGGTCCGCCGCCGGCGGGGAACCGGATCTTGCGTCCCCGAAGGCCGTCCTTAGAATCCTATCTGCTCGGGACATCACCTCCTTTTACAGATATTT
>PNOO01000226.1 GCA_013824905.1 Syntrophus sp. (in: bacteria)
CGATCGGGTGTGCTATGGTGAAAACCATGCAACCCCACATCATTCCCCGAAGTGAACATAATATATCCCGGAAACAGGTGAGCCCAAACGCCCTGCGCACACTCTACCGGCTTCACGACAACGGCTTCATTGCCTACCTGGTAGGTGGGTGTGTCCGCGATTTGCTCCTGGAGCGCCCCCCCAAGGACTTCGATATAGCAACAAACGCGACACCCAGCCAGATCAAACGGCTCTTTCGCAACTGCCGTCTCGTGGGTCGCCGTTTCAGGTTGGCCCATCTGCACTTTCAGGACGAAATCCTGGAAGTCTCCACATTCCGGGCTGCCGCCCCTTCCGGTGAGGGAAACACGGAAGAAACAGACCATGGCAACCAATCCCCCCGGCACCTCAAGGACGAGGATGGAATGGTTCTCCGTGACAATGTCTTTGGCACACCGGAAGAGGATGCCCTCCGCCGCGACTTCACGATAAACGCCCTTGCCTATAACATCGCCGATTTTTCTGTTATCGACTACAGCACCGGACTGAGCGATCTCCAGCAACGTCTCATTCGTCCCATCGGTGATCCCTTTGTCCGATTGACGGAAGATCCGGTGCGGATGCTCCGTGCCGTTCGTTTTGCCGCATCCCATCACCTCGTCATAGAACCTGTTACGTGGGCAATCATGTGTCAGCTCTCCTCCACCATTTCACGGGCCGCACCGGCAAGGCTCTATGAAGAGATCCTGAAACTCTTCCTCCTGGGATCTGCTCGGCCCGTTTTTGACCTTCTGGAAGCAAGCGGACTCCTTGCCGCCCTTTTCCCCGGACTTGGTCACTGGCTCCATGGAAACAGCGATCACCGGAAAGTATTGCACACCCATCTTGAATGCATCGACCGACTGTATCGTAGCGAAATGCCCGCACCTCCACCCCTCTTTTTCGCCGCACTCTTCGGTCCTTCTCTGGAGGAGGAGGCGCTTATACGACACCTTGACGGCGTTCCCCACCTACAAGCACTGGCTGCCGCGTGCGCCGTTTTCCTGCCGGAGATCCGCAAGACCGTTTACATCCCGGGACAGGTGGGCAGTCAACTGCACCGCATCCTCGCCTTTCAGTCCTCGCTGCACAGAATGCCGCCGCGACGTCCTTCTTCCCTGGCCGCCAGGCCTGACTTTGCAGACGCTATGACATACTTCTGTCTCTCGGCAAAAGTGAGAGAAGAAAACAGATCTGCTCTGGAATGGTGGGAGGCTTTTATAAAAACCCCTTCCACAATGCGTCCGGAACCGTCAACCGATGAAGCTCCGGTAAAAAAACGCAGAAAGAGGCGGCGCAAACATCCCCCACCCGATCGAGCTGCCGTCTGAGCGTGTAAGTACTTGGATATGACCCTGTCTTCAAACGGTTTTTCTAGAGCGCGCTCATCGAAGGGGGGAGCCGGCGTTGATGATGCGTTCGGTATAAGACGTCATGCGGCAGGAACGGTGAAAGCTACCGGTCAAGAATAGAGAGTAATTGACAGGCGGCCGCTGTAGGAGGCAATTGTCCGTTCTCCACTTGTCTTGCCAATTGCAGCAGATGTCGCTGTACTTCCGGGTGCTGATTGAAGCGATCCCTCAGGCCCTCTTCCACCAGAGACCACATCCAGGCCAGTGACTGACCTCTGCGGCGCTCTGCAAGCTCGCCGCTGGCGGTCATGACATCCCGGTGCTTTAGGACAACGGCCCATATCGCTTCGATGCCGGTTCTTTCCCTAGCACTGCACATCAACACCGGCGGCGACCAGTTGGGTGATGCCGGTCTGAGCAGGTGAAGCGCTGTTTCAAAATCCTTTTGGGCAATTCCGGCCCTTTCCCTGTTGTCCCCGTCCGCCTTGTTGATGGCAAGGGCGTCGGCCAGCTCGAGAAACCCCTTTTTGATCCCCTGCAGTTCATCTCCGGCGCCCGCCAACATCAGGGCCAGGAAAAAATCCACCATCGACGCCACGGTGATTTCCGACTGGCCGATCCCAACGGTTTCGACAATCATCACATCGAAACCGGCTGCCTCGCAAACCAGCATCGTTTCCCTGGTTTTCCTGGCAACTCCGCCCAGGGTCCCTCCGGAAGGAGACGGCCGGATGAACGCCCGATCGTCCGCAGAAAGCCTCTCCATCCGGGTTTTATCGGCCAGAATACTCCCGCCGCTCCGGTTGCTGCTGGGATCAACCGCCAGGACCGCCACCCGCAGACCTCTTTCAATCAGGAGCATCCCCAGGCATTCAATGAATGAGCTTTTCCCGGCGCCGGGAACGCCGGTGATTCCCAGGCGGACCGCTTTTCCCGTATGAGGAAGGAGCCTCTCCAGAATGGCCTGAGCGGCTACCTGATGATCCGCCAGCGAGCTTTCGATCAAGGTAATGGCTTTGGCAAGAATCCGGCGGTCCCCTTTCAGAAGACCGCCGACGATGGTTTCAATCTCAAGAGTCATCCGTTCTTTTTCTCCAGGGCATTGACGGTGTTGTAAAAACTTTTGCGACCCTCTACGAGCTCGTCAGGGCATTGAGCGTCTGATTGGCCGCATCGATGATGGAGGTGCCTGGCCCAAACACGCCGACCGCGCCGGCGTTATAGAGAAACTCATAGTCGGCCGGCGGGATAATCCCTCCGACCACGACCCTGATATCGTCGCCGCCGCCTGCCTTTAGAGCGGCAATAAGCTGAGGAACCAGGGTTTTATGCCCGGCAACCAGGCTGGAGACGCCTACCAGATGGACATCATTTTCAATGGCGATTTTGGCGACTTCCTCAGGCGTCTGAAATATGGGGCTGATATCCACATCAAATCCAAGATCCGCAAACGCCGTAGCCACTACCTTGACCCCTCGGTCGTGGCCGTCCTGACCCATTTTGGTCATCAGTATCCGTGGTCTTCTCCCTTCCTTGTCGGCAAAATCCTGGCACCGTTTCCGGATGGCGTCAATGACCGCGCTATCCAAGTATTCCGAAGCATAGACGCCCGAGATACACTGTGTGGTTGCCACAAAGCGACCGAATACTTTTTCCATGGCTTCGGATACCTCCCCGACGGTTGCCCTGGCCCGGATGGCCGGGATGGTCGCCTCCAGAAGATTACTGCCGTTTTCGGCACAGCGGGTGACATGATCCAATGCCTTTCGGACCTCTTCGGTGTTGCGCCCGGCCTTCAATTCATTGAGCCTGGCAATCTGTTCAATACGCACCGCATCGGTCACTTCCCGGACATCTTCCAGGGGCTTTTCCTCAATTTTGTATTTGTTCACGCCGACGATCACATCGAGGCCCTGATCGATCCGGGCCTGTTTTCTGGCGGCCGATTCTTCGATCCGGAGCTTCGGCATGCCGGTTTCGATGGCCCTGGCCATCCCGCCCAGGGCTTGAACCTCGTCGATGATCTTGCGGGCTTCGCGGATAATGCCGTCCGTCAAGGCTTCCAGATAATAGGAACCGCCCAGCGGATCCACGACATGGCAGATCTGGGATTCTTCCTGAACGATGATCTGCGTGTTGCGAGCGATCCGGGCGGAAAATTCGGTGGGCAGACCGACCGCTTCATCAAAGGCGTTGGTGTGCAGCGATTGGGTCCCGCCCAGTGCGGCGGACAGACACTCCAACGTGGTACGGATAATGTTGTTGTACGGATCCTGCTGGGTAAGGCTCCATCCCGACGTCTGGCAATGGGTTCTGAGTATGAGTGATTGGGGATTTCGGGGGTTGAATGGTTTGACCAGTTCGTACCACAGGAATCGTGCGGCCCTCAGCATGGCGATATCCATGAAAAAATTCATGCCGATCCCGAAGAAAAAAGAGAGCCGGGGGGCGAAGGCGTCAATATCCAAACCCGTTGCCAGCGCCGCCTTCACATATTCGACGCCGTCCGCCAGGGTGAAGGCCGTTTGCAGGACCGAATTGGCCCCTGCCTCCATCATATGATATCCGCTGATGCTGACGGTATTGAACTTGGGCATATTGCGGGAGCAGTACCCGATAATGTCCGATACGAT
>PNOO01000227.1 GCA_013824905.1 Syntrophus sp. (in: bacteria)
TTCGTTCGGCCCTACGCCGGCCCCAATCGAGAGCGGCGAGAAACTGATCGGCATCTCCATGCCGAAATACATCATCACCAAGGCGCCCGCCCCCCTGGATTGGGCGAAGGTATCCCAGCCCATGATGGGGACGCCCCGGGGCATGGCGATCACCGCCGGCGCCCCCCATCCGAATGCCTCTCGGCTGTTCGTGGACTATTGGCTCTCCAGGGACGCCATGAAGATCATGGCCGAGAAGGTGGGTGAATACGTGTTGGCGCCGGGTGTCTATCCTCCCATCGCCGGGATAGACCAGGCAAAGGTCATCCCGATCCGTGAGCTCTCGGATGAGGAGATCAAAAAGTGGGGCGGCGAGTTCAAAAAGATTTTCGAAACGCCGTAACCTTTTTAATTCAAGGACCCGAATGATTCGACTCGAAGACCTTCAACCCAATGCTGCGGTGCGTGGCGTCCTTCCGGATTGCATCGTCACCGTCGTCAGCGTGCAGTGGTTCGGTTCCGAGGCTCTCGAACTCACTTATAAGACGCCCGACGCGTGACGAGCGTCAACTACGATTTCGCCGAGCTGCTCTTGCGGGCAGAGGCGCCGTCATAAAATTTTCAAATGTACCCATGAATGGATATCATTCACGGCATGAATGAAAATACGTTCCCCATCACATGGTGGCCACACTGGGTAGGCGGTTGTACGTGACGCCGGCCGTCATAATTCTTGACAAGGAGCAGTGATTTCCTTACAATACAAGTAAGGAAAAATACTCCTTACTGAGAGGTGAGTCATGATAACCGCAAAGGTTACATCCAAGGGGCAAGTTACTATTCCTAAGGAAATCAGGGAAAAACTGGGGGTTCATCCGGGGGAGGATGTGGGTTTTGAGGAAAGGGACAACCTGCTGGTCATCAGCAAGGTGGTCACCAAATCCCCGTTCGACAAATGGGTGGGCAAGCTGAAGCACTTGGAAGGGCAGCGAAGCGACGACCTGGTGCGGGAGGCCCGCGGGCATGATAACAGCCGTTGATACGAACATCATCCTCGATGTGCTAATTCCGGGGGAGCCTTGCGGAGAGTCCTCCAAGGAGCTTCTGGACCGCCATTTATCCAAGGGGAATCTCATCCTCTGCGAGATGGTTTTCGCCGAACTGTCGGCCCGCTTTACCTCCGAAGAGGAACTTGCGTCGTTTCTCGCCGACACCAGGATGAACCTTGTCTATTCCAATGAGAAATCCCTCTATATGGCGGGTTCAAGATGGACGGAATATGCAAGGAAAAGCGCCAAGAACAGGTTTTCATGCGGCAAATGCGGCCATGCCTTTGAGGCGACCTGTCCCCAGTGCAAGGCGGTCCTGACGAAGCGGCTCCATGTTCTGGCCGATTTTCTGATCGGCGCCCATGCCATTATCCAGGCCGACTGCATCCTTTCGCGGGATCTGGGGGTGTATAAAACCTATTTCAGCGACCTGAAGGTAATTGATACAATATGAGCGATTCCCGGATTACAAAGAGACTCTGTGTTTTTGTCAGTTCGGTCCAAAAGGAACTTGAAGACGAGCGCCTTATCGTCCAGAATCTGGTCAACACCGACGCTTTCCTGTCGGCTTACTGCACGCCCGTACTCTACGAGTTGGAACCGGCTTCCCCGGACAAGGCGCTGGAGGGATGCCTGCAATCGCTTGACGGCTGCCAGGTCTATCTACTCATCGTAGGTATCGAGTACGGCGCGCCGGTGGGTGGGCTGTCGATCACCCACGCCGAGTACCGTCGTGCGAAGAAAAAGAAACTTCCCGTTCTTGCTTTCATCAAGGGCGACCGTAGCGTAAAAAGGGAAGACGGGACAGCGAAGCTTCTTGCCGAACTCGATGCAGATGGGCCGAAGTACAAGCGTTTCGGCAACGTCATCGAACTTCAGAAAGAGGTCCGTACGGCGCTGCTGAAGCTGCTGAAGGATCGGTTTGGCATTGCGCCAACCAGCGACGAGAACCAGATCGCCGAACAGACCATTGAGGCCACGTCTTCGTTCGAATCGCAGCCGCTTGCTCGTCTCCGTTGGCAGGATCTTGACCACGAGGTGCTACGCAGATTGATTGCCGCTGCCGAGAACCGAGACGCGGGTAGTCTTTCGGCGGCGGATCTCATGTCCGGCGCCTCTGCTCGAGGCCTTGCCTGGCGTGACCAGGACACAGGCGAAATCTACGCCACGGCAGCCGGCATCGTTCTCCTCGCCAAGGATCCCTCGATGGTGTTTCCCCAGTGCCGGATCCTCGCCGATGCCTACCGAAGTACGGAGCCGGACGGCGACCCACGGGACCACGAGGACATTCGGTCGCCCATGCCGTTGGCGATCGATCGCGCCATCGCCTTCATCGATCGCAACACACGCCACCCAATGCGCATCGTCGGCCTCAACCGCGTGCGCCTCGACGAGTACCCTGTCGATGGCCTGCGCGAGGCGCTGGTCAACGCGGTGGCGCACCGCCAGTACGAGGACGCCGGCCGCAAGATTATCCTCGAGATCTTCGCTGATCGAGTCATCCTCTTGAGCCCCGGCCTTCCCCCTCGACCGATCACGCTCGCCAACTTACGCAAGGGTAAATACCGCCCCTGTTCGCGAAACCCTGTCCTGGCCCAGTGTCTTTCCTATTTCCACCGCATTGAGGAGCGAGGCAGCGGCTTCCGCCGGATGCACGACCAGATGCTCGACCACGGGCTCGATCCGCCGCTCCTCGGCACCGATATGGGTTACTTCCAGGTTACATTCCCCGGTCCGGGAGATAACATCGAGCGCCTGCGGGTGCCTGAGAAGCGCCTTTTGGTTACCCCGGCAGTGGAGGCGCAGTTGAATGAAAGGCAACGACAAATTATGGTACACGCATTGGAAAGCGGTTCTGTAACGACCGGATGGTGCATTGAGACATTGCACATTGTCAGGGACACTGCTCATCGTGACCTGGTAGGTCTCGTCGAGAGGAATCTATTGGTACGTAAGGGATCAGGCCGAAGTGCGAAGTATATCCTCAGAGCAGGCGGCTTTTCATGACGGAATCATCCGATAATCGTACGATGACGCACCGTAATCATCCGATTTAGTCGCCTGCTGAGGTCCTTCGGAATCATCCGGCATTCATCCGGTGCGCCGGAATAATCATCCGAAACGCCTTGGAGTTGTCATGGTCTACAAGAAAAAACTCATAGAAGTCGCCCTGCCGCTGGACGCCATCAACAAGGCATCGGCCCGGGAGAAGTCCATTCGCCACGGCCATCCAAGCACCCTGCATCTCTGGTGGGCAAGGCGGCCTCTGGCGGCGGCGCGGGCGGTCATCTTTTCGCAAATGGTGGAGACCCGTCTGGCTATACGGAAACCCTTCTGAGCGATCCCAACAAGAAACGAGCGGCAACCCCGGAGCTCGGCAAACGGAAAAGCGCTTGGGAGGAGCGCAAAGCCAGATATGAGGAGGCTTGCAGTCAGGGGGATCCGTCAGCACCCGATCCGGGCCTGGAGCCGACACTTCAAGAGTGCGTTGCCGATATCGAGCAGGAACGACTGTTCCGCATCATCGAGGATCTGGCCCTGTGGGAGAACACGACCAATGAGACGGTCTTGCAACAGGCGCGGGACGAGATCTGGCAAAGCTGGCGGCAGGCGGGCGCGGAGAATGCCGATCATCCACAGGCGAGGGAACTGTTTGACCGTTACAAGCTGCCCGCTTTTCATGATCCCTTTGCAGGCGGCGGGACGCTGCCAAGACCTTGACCCGCAATCGGTATGGCGTTGCAAGAATGAACAAGGCTGGTCCGACCTGTGTTCCAGGGGTACAGGCTAAATGACCAAAAAGTTAGTAGGGGACTATTTTAAATAGTCGCAATGGTTTTACGCTATGGAGGCTTTAGAATGAAGTTTTGGGTTGGAGTCACTGATAACAAATGGTATCAATTCCTCTCACAACTTCGCCCGGATGAGGTTAATTTTTGGCAGCC
>PNOO01000228.1 GCA_013824905.1 Syntrophus sp. (in: bacteria)
ATCCGCTTGATGGCCAGGCGCGTTAGCGCCGGCCGGAAAGCGGATGGTAATTCGCAGCGTCGATGGCTCGGCGCGAAGCGTCCGAGCCATCAGTGTATATATGTATCCTTATAAAAACCTAAACACCGCACTTTTTGCCGTATAAAACGCCGATGATATTGATGACAAATTGACCATATAGCTCATGTTATCGAACGTTTGTACAAATACCACGTTTTTATTTTGGTGTTTTATACGGATCGGCATAAAACACCTTCGGAATCCGTCAAAGCCCGTCAACAGGACTGCGCACACCGGCCGGTCCACGATTCAGAACATGGGTGTAAATCATCGTCGTCTTCACGTCTTTATGTCCTAACAGTTCCTGAACCGTCCGAATGTCGTAACCGCCTTCCAGCAAGTGGGTTGCGAAAGAATGCCGAAATGTATGACATGTTGCCCGCTTGATCAATCCAGCCTTCGTAACGGCATCCTTCACAGCTTTTTGAACCAATGACTCATCAGTATGATGCCTTCCCTCTTCACCGATCTTGACGTTTTTCCATCTTTTCTCCTGAGGGAAAACCCACTGCCAACGCCAATCGATCGGTGCATTCACATACTTGCGGGCCAGAGCGTTTGGTAACTCCACCCTACCCCATCCATCGGCCACGTCTTTTTCGTGAATCTTCTTCACTTTCTGTAAATGGTCTTGAAGTGGTGATTTGAGAGAGTCCGGAAGCATCGTCATACGATCTTTTCCGCCTTTCCCGTCTCGGATCGTGATTTCATTACGGCTGAAATCCATATCCTGAATCCGCAGCCGAAGGCATTCCATCAATCGTAAGCCGGACCCGTACATAAGAGAAGCCATAAGCCACCTGTCACCCGTCAGATGGTTGAGGACCGCTTTGACCTCCTCACGAGTCATCACGACGGGCACTCTGATCGATTTTCTCGCCCGGATCACCTCTCCAAGATCACCGATTTCGCGATCCAAAACATAACGGTAAAGAAAAAGAAGTGAACTCAGAGCCTGATTCTGAGTCGATGCGCTGACATGTTCTTTCACGGCCAGATGGGTCAGGAATTGGTTAATTTCCGGTTCGGCCATCTCAGCGGGATGTCGGACGTTGTGAAAGAAGATGTATCGTTTGACCCAATGGCAATAGGTCTGCTCGGTCCGTCGGCTGTAATGGCGCGATCGCAAGGCCTCCCGCAATTGATCAAGCAACTTTGGTTTCGTACGATCCTGATTAATAGAAGGCTGTGTACCGTTCGTCCATCCTTGGACGGATCTGTTTCGATTGGATGACACTATTTTTAGTGGCGCTTTCGTTCCGGTCATTTCCTCAGCCCCAGAGTGCTTTTTGAAACGTTCGGACGAAACCCGTGAAACAGTGATGTGAATACTGAGTTATCAGATGAAGTGATGTAACCGAATCATTTTATGGGTAACTTGTCAATGATTTTTATTATTCGTTGTCGAGGAACTTGCGGATTCGGGCCGCCATCTCGCCGCCGATCCCCTCGACCTGTTGCAGGTCAATGAGGGATGCGGCCCGGATGCGCTTGACGTCGCCGAAAAAGGTCAGGAGCGCCTTTTTCCGTGAGACGCCGATGCCGGGGATCCGGTCCACGAGCGATTGCAGGTCTGCCTTTTCTTTGACTTTCCTGTGATAGGTGACGGCAAAGCGGTGCGCCTCGTCCCTGATTCGCTGGAGGAGAAAGAGGGCCGCGGGCCATCGGGAGAGGTAGACCGGGTCCTTGCGGCCCGGCAGATAGACGCGGTCCTCCCCTTTCCCGGCTGCGTCCATTCGGCGACGGCGGCCGGCGGGGGGAAGGGCGTTGCCCTTTTCGTCTCTGGGTGGCAACAATTCGTAAACGGTCGGGGCGCCTTCTGACCCGCTTTGCAATTCTCCCTGGGAAGGGAGGTGATCCGGCAAGGATGCGGGCATCTTTCTTGGGAGGTCGTCGCGCTCCTTGGCCATACCGATCACATCCACCCCCTCGACGGCCAGGTCTTTCAGGACCGCCAAGGCGACTCCGAGCTGTCCTTTTCCCCCGTCCACCATGATCAGGTCGGGGAGGTTCTCCCGCTTCTTGTAGCGCCTTTTGAGGACCTCATAGAGCATCGCATAATCATCGGCCCCGGGGACGGTCCGGATCCGGAACCGGCGGTATCCCTCTTTCAAAGGGGCGCCCGCCGCGAAGGTGACCATGGAGCCGACGGCGTACCGGCCCCCGATGTTGGAGATGTCGAAGCATTCGATCCGAAACGGCACGTGGCGAAGGTCGAGCTTTTCCTCCAGGAGCGGCAGGGTCTCCGTCGGCCGGTCGGTAGCGAGACGGGCGGTCCGGAAGGCGCTTTCGGCGTTCCGCCGGGCGATTTCGAGGAGCGCCAGCGTCTCGCCCCGCTTGGGCGTGACGAGGGCCACCCCCCTTCCCCGCTTCTCGGTCAGCCACTCTACCATGACGTCGCCGTCCTCCAGCCCCTCCGGGATGACGATGTCGTCCGGAATATCCGCCACACCGTCGTAGTACCGTTTCAGGAGGGATGAGAGAAGCTCGCCACTTCCCGCCCTCAAGCGGATCAGAGGAAAGGTCTTCTGGCCGATCATCCGTCCGTTGCGGATAAAGTGTGCGGAAACCTGCGTCAGGTCCCCTTCCCGGTAGAGGCCGAAAATGTCCTGGTTCCGGCTGGTCAGGGAGAAGATCCTCTGTCGCTCGATCGTCTTTTCGATGGCCGCGATCCGGTCCCGGAGGGCGGCCGCTGCTTCGAAGCGGAGCCCTTCGGCGGCCTCGTCCATCCGGGCGCGGAGGTCCCCGACGAGCGCCCGCTCGCGGCCCTCAAGAAAGGTGATCCCGTCCTTCACCAGACGCTGATAGGCGGCGCTGTCGATCCGCCCGACGCAGGGGGCGCTGCACCGTCCGATCTCGTGTTCGAGGCAGGGGCGGCGGCGTCCCTTCAACTCCTGATCCCGGCAGGTCCGGAGGGGAAAGATCGTCTGGAGGAAACGGAGGGTCTCCCGCGCGGCAGCGCTGGAGGGATAGGGGCCGAAACAGCGGGCGCCGTCCTTTTTCGGACGGCGGACGAGCTGAAAGCGGGCGAAGGGTTCCGACGGGTCGATGCGGATGTGGTAATAGGATTTGTCGTCACGGAAATCGACGTTGTACCGGGGCCGGTGTTCCTTGATCAGGTTGTTCTCAAGGATCAGCGCCTCTTTTTCCGTCCCCGTAATGATGAACTCCAGGTCCTGCACGCGGGAGACGAGAAAGGGGATCATTGCCCGTGAGTCGGTCCGGGCGAAGTAGGCCCGGATGCGCGCCTTCAGGTCCCGGGCCTTCCCCACATAAAGGATCTCCCCTTCCCCGTCCTTCATGAGATAGACGCCGGGGCTCCGGGGGGCGTGCTTGACTTTGGAGTCTAAATCGCCGGTCATCTTGATCAGGCCGTTATCACCTCTTCTTTTTCTCACCCATTTTCTTCTGCAGGGCGTCACCGAGCGAACCGAAGGAGCCGGGGGCTTTGCCTACATACTTCTGATAGTCCTCGCGTTCCTCAGCCGTCTCCTCGTCCGCATCTCCGATCGGGACCAGAGAAATACGCTTGTTCTCCCGATCGATATTTTCTATCGTCACCGCGATGCTCTGCCCCTCCGCCAGGACCTCAGAGGGGTGGGTGATCCTCTTTCCTTTTCCCAGTTTGGAAATATGGACCAGACCGTCCACACCTGGCAGGAGGGTCACAAAAGCGCCGAACTTGGTCAGGCGGGCCACCGTCCCAGTGAAGGAGGCGCCCACGGGAAATTCCTTCTCGACCCGCTCCCAGGGATCGGGCAGGTTCGACCGCAGGCTCAGGGAAACTCGGTTGTTCTCCCAGTCCAGCTTCAGGATGACCGCCTCGACCTCCTGACCGACGCTCAGCCGTTCGGAGATATCGG
>PNOO01000229.1 GCA_013824905.1 Syntrophus sp. (in: bacteria)
GTGGCGGGAAAAACGGCGGCGGAAACGCGGCGATCGGGCAGGACGCGGGCCGTTTCCGGAAGGATCGGCTGGAGGAATTTCCGGGTATTGACCGTCATTAGTCTCTCCAGATCGTCAGCGCCGAAGAGTTCCCGAAAAGCGGCGAAATACCCCTCCAGACTCAGCACTTTAGTCAGAGACGAGACGACGAAATCCGTGCCGAACAGCAACCGGTCCCGGATGATGCCGCCGCGGTTCCAGAGCTCTCGTGCTTCCGTCCGGTCCCCGGTGTCCGTATAGCAGGCCAGGTCGGCATAGACGTTCGGACATCGGGTCATCAAATCCAGGATCTGCCGGGTCCACTCTGGGTTGCCGCTGCCGAAGTGGGCGAAATCGAGGCGGAGAAGGGGATGTTTGTCCAAAACCACTTCCCAATAGCGGGGAGCTGCATAGCCGGCATATTTCCAGTCCGACCCGGGCGGGAAGCCCCCGGCGCTGGTGTGGACGGTGATAGGGAGCTGGTTTGCGGCGCAGTAGTCGTAGAGCTCATCCGGGACATTCTCAGGCAGGTATCCCAGCCGGGTATAGAGCTTGATGCCGAAGAACGGTCCCCCGGGGGTGACCAGAGGCTTTCCGTTGTTCAACTCGGGGATCCCGCGGACGGCCATATCGACCACGCCGCGCCGGCGGGGATCGACGGCGAAGAAGGGAAACACCGACCCCGCATGTGTTGCCTGAAGCCCGATCAGGGCATCGATCTGATTCTCGAAACCCAGCGATATTTCCCGTCCGGCGGTGCGGCCTCTCATGACGGCCTTCACCGTCCCCTTGCTTCTCGCCTCCAAAAAGATCCGGTCGATCTCCGCTGCCGAGACGGCCGCCGTCCGTTCGACCTTCAGGGAAACGCGGACCCCGGCAGGACGTCCTTTCGCCTTGGTCGCCGCCCCCGCACCCTCCGCCGCCAGGGCGATGACCCGTTTCTGGAACCTTTTGAAGGCCGCTTCGCTGGCTTCCCTGTCTTCGGCGCCGCGCAGGCGTTTCCTCCCCCGCACGGGCCGCCCCGCTTTGACCTCCTGCGCGGGCCTGCCGGCGGGCGGACCGAACATGTAGAAGATGTCCATCATCAGGGGCGCGACGACCAGTCCCTCCGCGGAGGGAAGGTTCAACCCCTTGCGGCAGGCCTCCGCGAGGCTTTGGTAGTTCGTTTCATAGCTGCTCGCGGCGGCGCCGAGGTCAAGAAACCACTTGACGATATCCTCCAGACGGCTCCAGGAGAACAGCGATTCGGCGGACGGCGCGGCCTTGATGACGGCTTCGGCATGGGGGTAATTGCCGGTGACATAGGCCCATCCCATGGCGGCCGCTTCTTCGACGACATACCTCGCGCTGAACAGATGGCAATGGGCATCGATCGGTTTTTGGTTCATGACATCCTCCTTTCTGTGAATGACCGTCGCTCACGCGGAAGTCCCGAAAGGATAGCGGTTCTGCTGGGAGGGGGATGGCGTTGTGAAGAAGTGGAGTTTACAGTGAGGAAAGGAACTCCCTGCCGGATACGATAGAGGGGACGGGGAGGAAAATCAAGCGGAAATATCTAAAATAAACGGCCTGTTTTCCTCTTTCCCCGATAAATCTACCGGGTTCGCCTAATCACTAAAATCGACAATTTCCATACAAACTTTCTGAAATTATTTGCTCTATGATGTCCGCGTGACTGGAATCAAGTTCCGATCACCCGGAAAGGAACCCATATACCTTTCCTTTGGGCATTTCCTTGACCCGTCTGAAGAACTCGGTTTCCGTAATCTGTGTCGGCCAATCCAGATTGATGGACAAGAGATATCCCTTCCCTTCTGGAAACTCCTTTACATTCAGTGCACCCAGTTGGAATAGATACTTTAGATCGCGAATGAGGGCCTTACCCGGGTTTTTAACGGCGTAGAAATTCCTTGTTTTTTCGGAGATCTCCGCATGGTGGATCTCACCTGCGTCCAACAAGAGGTTCAATATCTGCACGTGGCGTCCGGACATCACGCGCTTACGCGGCGACTGCAAGCGTCCGAAGAGATCGTTCATCGTGTTGCGGTACAGGGCTTTTACAACCTGCTGTCGGATTTCCGCAAACAGTCGCTGGCACTGGCTCTCGATGCCCTTGAGCGCAAACTTCAGAAAGGGCGTCAGATCGTGGTTTCTATCCCATGTTTCGTTCAGAGCAGTCAGATAAGCCGTTTTGTTCTCATAGTAGTAATTGGACATGGCGATGAACAGGGTGTCGCGCAGTCCGGTTCTTTGAAGCATCAGAGCTTCAACCGCCCGGGCGGTCCGTCCGTTGCCGTCCAGGAATGGGTGCATGGCGGCGACATGGTAGTGCAAGGTCAATGCCTGGATGAGCGGATCGTGCCTATTAAAGACCGACCGGACCGCCTCGGCCAGTTGGCGCATGGTTTCTGCGCATTCATCGCCGCCTGCCGCTCCGCGATGCCTCGGTGAGCCGAACGTGACGTTTTCGTCGCGGCCTCTCAATTTACCGGGTGCGCAGTGGTCATCGTCGCATCCGGTGACAATCCGCCGGTGAACCTCGAAGATCAGTGCTTCGTCCACCGGGCGGTCGCCTGGTAGTTGGGCGATCCAGCGGTAGGTCGCCACTGCCGCCGCCGCCTGTTTCTGCGAGCGGGTTTCCAACTGCTCCGGCGTCTCGCGCATCGCCGCATCCAGTTCCCTTTCCGTAAACTCTGCGCCCTCGATCCGCGACGTTCCCGCTACCTCGCGCTTGAGTTGGATTTTTTGCAGCTCCTCCGCCCAACTCCGCTGGTAGGGAATCTGCGTCAAAGCCAGCATCGCCGCTCTAGCACCCATCAACTCATCGAGAATCGCCCTCGATTCGTAGCGAATCCAATCTTTGGGGATCGTATATCGTGCAATCATGATTTCATTGTAGGCGGTTTCGTTTCCAAGTCAAGGTAAATGTGAAATACTGTAATATCATTGTATATCAGCTAGTTAAACTTTTAATCTCGGGATCAAGAAGTGTTTTATTTCCTGTTTCATTTCCATCTCGTTTCCCTAGAGCTTCCTCCGGAAGTTGCGGTGTTGCAGGAAGAGAACCAAAGATTACACCGTCCCGTACATCATCGAATCGGACAAGTGCCTCACGGCATACCGGAAAGGCCGGGTCACATTGATTCAGAAAATTTATGAATTCGATCCACTGACATGCCTGAAATGTCGGAGAATCATTAGGATCATCAGTTTCATCGGGGATCAGGAGGTCATCAGGACCATTAGGATGCGCCAACCTTAATACGGGTCAGTTGTGCTCCCGGGTCTTGCGGAATGCAATATCGGGCCACTCCTCCATGATGAAGCCGAGGCGCCATTCGCTCGCGGCAAGGTATGTGAGGTGGGCAAGCCCCTTCTGGAGCTGTTTGATCTTGAGCGAATTTTTTGTCCGGACCCGCAAGGGAGCTAGGCCAGGTTTTTCAGAAGATGCCCATAGTGCAGCTTCTGGTTTATGATCATGGATTTCAACTGACCGATCGGCATATTCTCCCTTATCACGTAACGGTACATCCCTGCCTTCGCAATATCGCCTATAAACAGCACCCCTGCCAGCCGGTCTCCATCCGGGCTGAATACCACCTTACGGTACGTTGATCCGGTGGCGCGGACATGGACTTCGTAATCCGTGTCCCTGGTGTGCACAATCCCCATTGACACAAAGGGTTCATCCGCAACCTGAGTGGCATTCATGACGCCGAAGGCGCCTGAATAGGCGGTCTTTCTGCCTGTCATATTAAACCCGGCGCACCGTCCCATCTCTACGGCATTTGTCCAGAGGCTTGTCATGATCCTTTTCTCTGTCACCGGGTCAAACGCGACCGCCACATCGCCTGCGGCAAAGGTATCCGGTATATTGCAGGCTGTTTGCCTGTTCACAACAATG
>PNOO01000230.1 GCA_013824905.1 Syntrophus sp. (in: bacteria)
TGGCGAATCCGAGCCTCCGGGCGATCTTGTCGGCGGTGACAAATCCGATGCCGAAGACATCCGTGGCCAGGCGGTAGGGATTCTCCTTGACGATTTCTATGGATGCATTCCCGTAACGTTTATAAATCCTGGCGGAATAGCCGGGACCTACACCATGGGACTGAAGGAAAATCATGATGGATCGGATCTCTTTCTGTTCATCCCATGCCTTTTTGATCAGGGCGATCCGCTTCGGGCCGATCCCGCCGATCGCGGTCAGTTGTTCGATATCCCGATCGATGACATTGAGGGTCTCCTCTTTGAACCGCTTGACGATGCGCTTGGCCATGACCGGACCGATCCCCTTGACCAGGCCCGAACCGAGGTATTTCTCGATCCCATGGACCGTAGCGGGCGCGGTGCTTTCACAATGGGCGATCTTGAACTGCTCGCCGTATTTGGGGTGATTCCCCCATTCTCCTTTCATGGAGATGATCTCCCCGGGGGTGGGGTTGACGATATTTCCGATCACCGTGACCAGCTCCTTGCGGCCATAGACCTTAATCCGGGCGACGGTATAGCTGTTCTCGTCGTTGGAGTAAGTGATCCGCTCGATTTGACCGCGAAGGTCGGCAAGGTTGTCGGAAGTCATTGGCGTTGCATTCCCGTAAGAGGTTAAATAGTGGCTGACAGCTGACACTCTGTGGTAATGTAGGCCAGTCCCGAATCGAATGCAAACAATTTCATACCATGGAGGTGAACAATGATCGACCGTACGGTTTCAACGGTCATTGATGCAAACAAATGCACCGGATGCGGCCTGTGCGTTACCGTTTGCCCGTCGGGTACCCTATCCCTGCAGGGAGACAAGGCCGTCGTCTCCGGTGACCGTTCTCTCTCCTGCGGCCATTGCGCGGCCGTTTGCCCTGCCGACGCCATCACGGTTCATGCCGTCGATCCGGAGGCCTCGCGGTATGCCACATTCGCCGCCGATCCAAGTTGGCTTCCGCCGGGAGAATTCAATACGACCCAATTGGTCCGCTTGATGGCCTCTCGGCGATCCTGCCGTCATTTCAAAAATAAGCCGGTGGAACGCTCTACGCTTGAAGACCTCGTCAAGATCGGGATCACGGCCCCTTCAGGTACGAACAACCAACTATGGTCATTCACGATTCTGCCCGATCGAGAATCGGTCGCGGCCTTTGGGGATCAGGTCGCTCTGTTTTTCAAACACATCAACAAGCTGGCGGAAAACGGCTTTCTCCGCCATGCATTGAGACTGATCGGAAAAGCGGAACTGGCGAATTATTATCGTGACTATCATCAGTCCGTCAGCGAGGCGTTGACCGAGAGAGAAAAAAACGGCAGGGACCGTCTGTTCCATGGAGCGACGGCTGCGATCGTTGCGGGATCGAAACCGGGAGGAAGCACTCCCAAAGAGGACGCCCTGTTGGCCGTGCAGAATATACTGCTCGCGGCCCACAGCATGGGGCTTGGAACCTGCCTCATCGGGTTCGCGGCCATCCCGCTGAAAAAAGACATCCGGGTAAAACGCTTTCTGGGCGTACCGGACAATGAACATGTCCATGCAGTCATTGCACTTGGATATCCTGATGAGCCCTATCTCAAAGTGGCCGGCCGGAAGAAGATTGTCAGCAGATATTTTACAGCGGCACAAACACGAAACGGCAAGTGAAATACCCCGCCGTAAGCAGCGGGGTATCTGTCACTCCTCAAAAGGGAGTCAGAAGCAGGAGGGATCGCTATGCGTACTTCTCCTCGCGGTAGTGGGCCATCCGGACCTGGGGATCCAGATCCCGCTTCCGCAGGCGGATGCTCTCGGGGGTCACCTCGACGAGCTCGTCCTCGGCGATGAACTCGATGCACTGATCGAGCGACATCGGCCGCGCGGGGCGCAGGATCACCGTCTGGTCCGAAGTGGAGCTTCGCATATTGGTCAGCTTTTTTTCCTTGACGATGTTCACGTTCAAATCGATAGAGCGGTTCCGTTCGCCGACAACCATCCCGCCGTAGACCTCGGTTCCCGGCGTCACCATCAGCTCGCCGCGATCCGCCATGGCGAAGGCGGCATAGGCGGTGACCTTTCCCGGCCGGTCGGCCACGAGCGCCCCCGTCACCCGTTGCGGGATTGCGCCGAACCAGGGTTCGTACCCCTCGAAGAGGGTATTCATCACGCCGGAGCCCTTCGTGTCCGTTAGGAAATGGCTCCGGAAGCCGATCAGGCCGCGCGCCGGAATGATGAACTCCATGTTCACCCGGCCGCTCCCCTTGTTCACCAGGTTCACCATCCTCCCTTTTCTCACGGCAAGCTTCTCCGTGAGGACCCCCACGAACGCCTCGGGGATGTCGAGGAAGAGGCGCTCAACCGGTTCGAGGATCTTGTCGTCCTCGGTCCTGGTGATCACCCGGGGCTTGGAGACCATGAACTCATATCCCTCCCGGCGCATCGTCTCGATGAGGATCGCCATCTGCAGCTCCCCCCGCCCGCACACCTCGAAGGAGTCGGCCCTCTCCGTCGGCTTCACCCTAAGCGCTACGTTCCGGAGGATCTCCCGCTCAAGACGATCGCGGATGTGGCGGGAGGTGAGGTAGCGTCCTTCCCGGCCGGCCATCGGGCCGTTGTTGACGAAAAAGAGCATCGACACGGTCGGTTCGTCCACGCGGATCCTGGGCAGGGGCTGCGGGTTCTCCAGGGAGGAAACCGTATCGCCGATGTTGAGGTTCGAGACGCCCGCGAAGGCGACGATGTCGCCCGCTTCGACCCGCTCCACCGGCACCTTCTTGAGCCCCGCGAAGGTGTAGATGGCGGAAAACTTGATCCCCGTGGTTACCCCCTTCTCGCTGCAGAGGCTGTAGGCCTGACGCATCTCCAGGACGCCGTTCATCAAGCGTCCGATGGCGATCTGGCCGACATAGGAATCGTAGTCGAGGTTCGTCACGAGAAACTGCGGCGGCGCTTCGTCGTCCCCCTCCGGTCCGGGGATCGCCGTGAGGATCGTCTCGAAGAGCGGCTGGAAATCCGTCGATGCGTCCCCCGGTTTCCGGTGGGCGGCGCCGATCTTGGCGTTCGTGTAGAGGATGGGAAACTCGATCTGTTCCTCCGTGGCGTCGAGGTCGATGAAGAGGTCGTAAACCTCGTTGATCACCTCCTCGATCCGGGCGTCGGGACGGTCTATTTTGTTAATGACCAGGACGATGGGGATCCGCCGGGCGAGCGCCTTCTTAAGGACAAAGCGTGTCTGGGGAAGCGGCCCTTCGCTCGCGTCGACCAGGAGCATCGCCCCGTCCACCATGTTGAGGCTCCGCTCGACTTCCCCGCCGAAATCGGCGTGGCCCGGAGTGTCGCAGATGTTGATCTTCGTCCCCGCATAGAAGATGGCCGTGTTCTTGGCCATGATTGTGATGCCCCGCTCCCGTTCGAGATCGAGCGAGTCCATCACGCGGTCTTCCAGGACCTGGTGATCGTTGAAGGTTCCCGTCTGCCTGAGCATCCCGTCCACAAGCGTTGTCTTGCCGTGGTCAACGTGCGAAATAATAGCGATGTTCCTGATGTTTTTCTTGCGCATGGTTTTCCCCTAAGCCGGGGTTCCTCCTCCTTCGTACCTCTTCCCTCCGTCCCGGCCGCTCCGCCGCCGGGGCCGCTTCTTCTTGCCGCCGGTTATCTCCATCCGCTCGCCTGCCGGCGGCTCCGGCGCCTCTTCCACAGGTTCCCCCGTCGGCGACTGGGGCGGGGCCTGGAGGGTCCGCTGATAGTAATCGTCCAGAAGCATGGCGATCAGGGGAGAGTCCTCCTCCGCCTCGGCCAGGGACCTGCCCAGCGGGATGAATCGCCGCATCCGCTCGTTCTCCAGACCGTCGCGCGACCGGAGATTCGCCTCCAGGGAGGCGATGATCCGCTGGGCGACGATCGCCTCGACG
>PNOO01000231.1 GCA_013824905.1 Syntrophus sp. (in: bacteria)
AGGGACGCCGCCTTCCTCAAGGCTTCCCAAACAGCGATTGAGGCTGCCGCCGAAGCGATTGCGGATAAACTGGCCGAGGTGAAAAATGACGCCAGGATGCAGTATGCCCGCAATACCAGGGAGGCGGCCCAGGTCCTGATGACGGATAAGAAGGCGGAACCAGCCGAAACAGATGCCCGGATTATCGGGGTAAAGCTCTTGTCTTTTATCGGTGAAGGGGAGATCGTTCGGATCAAGGTGGCCCTCCGCGTCCAGATAGCGCTGAAGGAAGAGACACCAGCCGAGCGCAAAGAGGCCTTGACCGATCCCACGAAGGCGATTGAACTGGTATTGGTCAAAGGGGGTTGTTTCCAGATGGGTGATGCCTTCGGGGATGGCCAGGCGGACGAAAAGCCGGTCCATAGCGTCTGCGTCGATGATTTCTATATGGGGAAATATGAAATCACCCAGGGTCAGTGGCAGTCGGTGATGGGGAACAACCCCTCGTATTTCAAGAATTGCGGGGAAAAGTGTCCGGTGGAGCAGGTCAACTGGAACGATATTCAGGAATTCATCAAAAAATTGAATGCGAAAACAGGGAAAAAATATCGCCTGCCTACGGAGGCGGAATGGGAGTATGCCGCGCGGAGCGGCGGAAAGAAAGAGAAGTATGCGGGGACAAGCAGCGATGCCGAGCTTGGGAAATATGCCTGGTACAGCGCCAACTCCGGCGGCAGTACACATCCGGCGGGTCAAAAACAGCCCAATAATCTGGGATTGTACGATATGACCGGGAATGTCTGGGAGTGGTGTCAGGACTGGCATGGGGAGACGTATTACAGTCAAAGCCCTCGAAAGAATCCCTCGGGGCCGCCAAACGGAACTCGTCGTGTCCTGCGCGGCGGCGCCTGGCTCTTCGAACCGCCGGGCATCCGGGCGGCGACCCGGTACGGGCTCATACCGGTGTCCCGGAGCGACCTCTACGGGTTTCGTCTCTCCATTTCCGTACCACGATGATTTTCTCCCGGCAATGGCGATTCAACCGTGGGAGATCATCCAAGGGTCGGGATAAAGCGAAGGACTCACCGGCCGGTTGTGAGTGTGGTTCAAGAGGAATTTCATCTAGAGGTTGTGACAGGAAAGGAATGATATGTTGGAATTATTGAGAAAAAGAAGGAGTATCCGAAAATTCAAGAAGGATCGAATCGACCAGGCGAGAATGGATGATCTCAAAGAGGCGGTATTGCGGTCCCCCTCGTCGCGGGGGAACAAACCATGGAAATTCTTCTTTGTGCAGGATGCCGAGGTCATTAATAGACTTTCCCTCTGCAAGGAAAGCGGCTCCTCGTTCCTGAAAGACGCTCCTCTGGCGGTGGTCGTCTGCGGTGATGAAACCGTATCCGACGTATGGATCGAGGACTGTTCCATTGCCGCGACTATTTTGCACCTGACCGCCGAGAGCCTGGGCCTGGGAGGCTGCTGGATCCAGGTCAGAAACCGGAGGCACAATGCCGAATTGACCTCCGAAGAGTATATGCGAAATATCCTGGATATCGCCAGTCCGCTCCGGGTTTTAGCGATCATCGCCATCGGTCTTCCCGATGAGGTTAAAGCGGGCCATACCTTGGAGAGCCTCGACCACAGTAAAGTCGTTGCATAAGACATGTCCGATCATCAATAATGGAGGGGCTTTTCTTTACTGAATCCTGGTTAATAAATGGCGATATACCTGATCGTACTGATGTGTGCCTTGAACCATTCCGCGTTTGGGGGGAGTCGGGTAGCGGTTTCACTTTATGCCCTGAATCTTGGCGCAAATCAGCTTGCGATCGGTGTGCTGATGGCGTTTTATGGGTTGTGCCCGATGCTGCTTGCAGTCACTATCGGCAAGCTGGCTGATCGCGTCGGCCCTCGTCTGCCGATGCTGATGGGTACGACGGGCGTAGCCGTGGCTCTGTTGCTGCCGCCGCTTTTCCCCGGTCTTGCCACGCTTTACATCTCGGCTCTGCTGATCGGCACTTCATTTCATTTCTTTTTTGTCACCGTGACGGGTATCGCCGGCGGTATCGGCGGAGAGGGAAACCGGGTTCGCAATTACGCACTGGTCAGCCTCGGTTTTTCCGGTGCGGGCTTCATGGGACCGATGGCGGCGGGATTTTCGATTGATCATCTCGGCCACCTTCCCACATTCCTGCTGCTCTCCCTGTTTACGTTGATCCCCCTGCTGCTCATTTGGTTCAGATCGGGATTTCTCCCTCCTGCCGTGAAACGGGGGATGGCGGACGGAAAGCGAAACGCGTACGACCTGTGGCGCGTTCCGGTCCTGCGCAACACCTTCATCGCCAGCGGCATCATTTCATCGGCGTGGGATCTTTTTCAATTCTACCTGCCGATCTATGGCTACTCCATAGGCCTTTCCGCGTCTGCCATCGGTACGGTGCTCGGTGTTTTCGCGCTCGCGACTTTCGTCATCCGTATCGTTCTTCCCCGCCTGATAAAAAAGTCGCGTGAGTCTGAAATCCTGGCATACGCGATCTTCGTGGCGGCGTTCGCCTTCGTGCTGTTCCCGTTTTTTAAGAACGCTTATGCATTGGCGGCGATTGCTTTCCTGCTGGGACTGGGCTGCGGCTGCGGCCAGCCGCTGTCGATGTCTTTGATCTATGCGCTTTCGCCGCGGGAGCGGGTGTCGGAATCGACCGGCCTGCGCGTGACGGTTAACAATTTCGCGCACCTGGTGATCCCGCTCCTCTTCGGCAGTGTGGGTACGGCATTCGGTTATTTTCCCGTGTTTATCTCGAACTCCGCGCTGCTCGTCGCCGGCGGCTTTCTCATGCGCCGGAATATCACGCCGGCCCCCGGACCGTCATGAGCGTCAAGTGAAAATCTGCATGCTCCCCAGTGTCAACCAGGCCACAACCGCATAGCGGACCAGTTTGCCGGTGAAGACGAGCAGGGAAAAACGGCCGAAACTAACCTTGAGGACGCCGCCCAACAGACAGAGGGGGTCGCCGATGACCGGCAGCCAGGAAAACAGGAGGGACCAGACGCCGTACCTCTGATAGATGCGTTCGGCCGACTCTTCCGCAGCCGCATCGATGCGCAGGACCCGGCGGATCAGGAAGGGGCCGCCGTAGAGGCCGATTGCCCAAGTTGTGCAAGCCCCAAGCGTATTCCCAAGGGTGGCCACGGCCACGGTCATCACCGGGTCGTTTTGTTTCATGAGCATCACTGCCAAAAGCCATTCCGAACCCACGGGGATGAGGGTCGAGGCGAGAAAGCTCAGGGCGAACAGGGCAGGGTAGCCGTGGGAGTCGAGGAATTGTTCCATGCAGTGAAGGTAGCGAAAAGGACGAGGATTGTCAAACCGCCTTTCCTTGGTCACGCTGTTTGTCAGCGCCCCACCTTCCGGCTCTGCCGGCAATCCGCCTTGGAGGAGATCGGGAAAGGCGGGTGAATGGCGAAAGGTCCGTCGGTCATTATTTGATTGACACAAAAGGTCGTTATTTCTATACTTCCGCCCTGTAGAGGCAGGCTCTTATCAAGCCCAATAAAACGTATATGATTCACATACAGGAGACATCCTCATGGACGCCAATTCCGGGAGAAACGCAAAAGGAAACGTGATATTGTGGATCGCGGGTCTCTTGCTTTTGCCTGTGGTCGGTTTTACCCTCTATACATGGATAACGCTGAATTGGAGTTTTTCCAAAGGGGAACGAACCGGTTATATTCAGAAACTGTCAAAAAGCGGCTGGATCTGTAAAACCTGGGAGGGCGAAATGGCGATGGTGACCATGCCCGGAGCCATCCCGGAGAAGTTCCTGTTCAGTGTGAAAGATGACAAGGTGGCAGAGCGCATCAACAAATTCGCCGGTAAACGAGTGGCGCTCGTCTATGAACAGCATAAGGGCATACCAACGAGCTGTTTTGGAG
>PNOO01000232.1 GCA_013824905.1 Syntrophus sp. (in: bacteria)
AATTTCCCGATAGTGTTCACTATAGCACATCCTGATAGGCGAGGAACCCGACGACGGCAATGGGAACGGATGCCCCTCAGGCGGCAACGTGGCATTTACTTATAATTGATCACCACGGCAGCGGTATATGTATTTCCACTGACTGTGATGCTGGCCGTGACGACACCTGCCGTCGTTCCGGCCACCACACCAGCTCCTGCCGTAAAGACGATCCCTCCTGCGTTTCCATTCCCGTCCGTTGTTGCCGACGTAGCCGACAAGGCCCCCCCCGCATTGGTAAATGTGACTGTCACGCCGCTGACCCCTTTATTAGTTCCTGTAGCGTTCAAGTTCACCACATTTGCCTTGATGGCACTGCTGCCACCACCAACATTCAAGGTCGTGGGATCCGCAGTGACAGTAAGGCTGTACATGACAGCGCTTCGGGTGATCACGACCGAGCTCGTCGAGCCGTTCGCCAGGGTCGCCCGGACGGTGTCATACACATCGACATTCGGCGAGCCGCCCCCCGCGCGATAGACCGCAACCGCATTGCCGCTGGCGTCTGAACTGGCGATGACGCTGACGACGCAGGCGTTGACCGCATTGATGAAACAGGCGCCGCTGCCATTCGTCGGGAGCGTGAACGTGACGGGTTCACCCTGCACGGGGTGGCCACCTGTCACATCGTTTACGTTTACCGTGGCCGTGATGACGACGGTCTGATTGGCGGTAACCGTCGGTGGCGTCGGGGACGTGGCCATTGATGCAATCCGCGCGCCGGCGATGGCGCCCACTTTGATGATCGTGAGCTGGGCCGCGGCGCCGGCCTCGGTGGTGGCGCGGACCTCATCAAACTGAAAATTGTTCCCCGCCGTATAGAGGCCTACGGCCCGGCCGTTGGCGTCCGTCCGGTCTTTCACCATGGTGACGGAGCCGCCGTTGCCCGGCGTGAGCAGGGTAAAGGTCACCTTTTCATTGATCACCGGCACGATCGTCTTCCCTCCGTCGCGGGCGTTCGTGACCCAGACGATCAGTTGGCGGCTTTCGCCCGGCATAATGGAAAAAGCAAAAAGGCCGCCGCCTTCTTCGGGGAAGAGGACCTTCCCGGTTTCGTCGATGAACTGGACGGTCGCCGTCCCCATCGGATCGGCCGCGCTTCCGCCGCCGCAGCCGGATACGCAGAGCGCAAGGATGCAAAGAAACAGCACTGATCCGTGAAAATACTTACGCATGACTTATCCTCCTTTGCATACCCATAGAGGCCGACCTCATCTCCCTACGGTCTTGAATTCTCGCGCCCGACGCTGGGCCTCGTCTATCTGCGCGGGAGTCATCCAGACAGTGACTCGGTCCCGCGCCGCTTTGGCCTTGGTTTCCCCCTGGATCGCCGCCAGACTGTACCACATCAGGGCCTGGACTTCGTCCCTGTTCACACCCAGACCTTTTTCGTACATGTAGCCCAGGTTGTATTGGGACATCTGATTCCCCCGCTCCGCCGCCTGGCGGTAATACTTTGCCGCTTCCACATAGTCCTGCGGCGTTCCTTCCCCTTTTTCGTGCATGTAGCCGGCATTATACTGGGCCAGAAGATGGCCCTTCCGAGCAGCCTTCTTGAACCAATTGAGGGATTCGAGATAATCGCGCGGAATCCCCTGGCCAAAATAGTAGATTAATCCGACCTTGAACTGGGCAACAGCATCCCCCTGTTCGCCGAGGGCCTTAAATGCCTGGAGCGATTTCGTATGGATATTCTGCGGCTTGAATTCCCGGGCCAGCCTTTGCGCCTCCGCAATCTGTGTCGGCGTCATCCTCTCCGCGATGGCATCTCTTAGTTCCATGGCCTCCATGTCACCCTGGCCGGCGGCGAGGATGAACCACATAAGCGCCTGGGAAGGGTCCTTCTCGATCACATTATGCAAACCCTCAACATAGAGGCTTCCTAGTGTGACCTGGGCGAATAGGTGCCCTTGTTCGGCGGCTTTGCGCATCCATTGGACCGCCTCTCTGTAATCCTGGGGCACTCCCACGCCCTGGTAGTACAATGAGCTCAGGTTGAACTGGGCTTCGGGATTTCCCTGCTCGGCAAGCGGCTTCAGGTCGCGGACGGCCGCAGCGGCATCGTCCGGTTTATAGTGTTTCATCCCTTTAGTGTAATTCGCCGGAGCGCAGCCCGCAAGGCCCCCAAACATGGCCGCCATAAAGGCCGTTATAATTAATCTGGCCAGATATTTCATAATGTCTGTCTCCTTGACTTTAGCCTGATCAATGATATGCGCTTCAATCTCCGGCTTGAACCGGAATGTATAAGTCATGGTTTTCAAGACCCGGTTTGAATTTCACTGATTTCCTGCGATTTTATGACGCTGGGAGTAATGAAGATCAGTACCTCTTCCATAGCCTCGGTCTTGTCATCACCCTTGAAGAGCCAGCCCAGCACGGGGATATCTTTCAACCAGGGTACCCCAGAAGTGCCACCCGTTTTCGTCTGTTTGGTGAGGCCGGAAATCACGATGGTCTCGCCGTCGGCTACGACCAGATCTGTCTTTGTCTCTTTCGTAAAAATAGAGCATTGAGGATACCCGCCAACGCTAACACAATTTGCCTGATTCAACTCATCCTTTTTAACGGCTATCGTCATTTTTATATTTTTCCGGTCGATCACGTGGGGGGTTATTTCCAGCCTTAAAACGACTTTCTTCCACGTGATGGTCGGTGGAGAATCTGCAGTTGCCGGCGTGATATATGCAACCTCATCCCCATTTTCGGTAGAGGCCGTTTGATTATCCAACGTCACAAGGGAAGGGCTGGAAAGAATGTTTATTTTGCCATCCTTCTGCAGCGCGCTCAGTTGGAGCTCCAGCATATTCCCGCCGATCGTTCCGAAAATGAGACCCATGGCAGCGGGGGTTCCAAGTGCGGGATTAGCAGGATAGTTAACGCCGTACCCCTGTCCGCCGATACCTCGTCCGCCGGTAGCCGGCGTATACCCTCCCGACAGGACGCCGCCTGGGGGCGTCGCGCCGGTCTCGGTACCGGTGCCGCCGGGCGTCAGATACATGCTCTGGTTGCCGATGGTCCGGCCGAGGACTCCGCCCCATTGAATGCCCACAGTCCGGGCCATCGATTTCGTGGTCTCGACAATATTGGCCTTGATCAGGACCTGATCGGTGGTTATGTCCGTTTTGGCAATCATGTCCAATATGATATCCATATCACGTTTGATTGCTGTAATAATCACACTGTTTGTGTCCGCATCAGCGCCGATCCAGCCTCTTCGCTTGCCTGCCGCATCTCGGCTGAGATAATTTTGAAGAAATTGAATAAAGTAGGCATCCGCGATCTTTGTTTCATCAACTTCCTTAGCAGTTGCTGTTTCACCCCGTACGCCTGAGGCGGCATAAAGTCGGGTCTGCTGCAAGTTGGCGCCTGACAATGGCGCAGACCCGTCAGCCGGCCTTGCCCCTGGCGGGCTATCTGCCCCGGCAGTGGTTTCGCCGCTTGTGCTGCCCAAGAGAATGTCTTTTTTGAAATCGACCTTTTTTTCTTCTTTTGCCGAGGCCGCCGCATATTTAAGCATGCGATATTTAATGGGTACAATTCGGGTTATCAGCGGTTCTCTATCCAATTCCATTTGCTTCCGCCTTGCCAGATCCGCCTCGGCTTTTTTCAGTTTCGAGAAACTATCTTGACCCATGACCATGATGACATTATTATTTTCTACCTTGTATAAACCATGGATTGCGAGGATAGTGTCGAGCGCCTCTTCCCAGAGGGCGTCATGAATCTTCAGCGTCACCGTGCCCTTGACATCCGCCCCGGATACGATGCTGACATTTCCCAGTTCGGCCAGCAATCGGAACACCGATTCGATTTTGGCATCTTGGACATCCAGTGAAATCCGGGCGCTGGTGTAAATC
>PNOO01000233.1 GCA_013824905.1 Syntrophus sp. (in: bacteria)
TTTTCATCGGTGGATTTATCTATCGCGTCGTCAAATGGGCCAAAGCCCCCGTTCCCTTCCGCATCACGACCACCTGCGGTCAGCAGTCATCCCTTCCCTGGATCAAGAACAATCCGCTGGAGAGCCCCTCCACCGTTTGGGGCGTGATCGGGCGGATGGCCCTGGAGGTTTTCCTTTTCCGGTCGCTCTTTAGGAACACCGACGTGGTCATCGCGGGACAAAGGCCCGTTTACGGCAGCGCCAAATGGCTCTGGTTTTTCGGGCTTCTCTTTCACTGGTCGCTTTTGATCGTCGTGCTCAGGCACCTGCGTTTCTTCATCGAGCCGATCGCCCTCTGGATCAACGGCCTGGCGGCTCTCGACGGTTTCTTCGAGATCGGCGTCCCGACCCTCTATCTGACCGACGCAGCCGTCATTACGGGGCTGACGTTTCTGTTTCTCCGCCGGATGGTCGTTCCGCAGCTGCGCTACATCTCCCTGGTCACCGATTACTTCGCGCTCCTGCTGCTCCTGGGCATCGTGACGACGGGCCTGCTGATGAGGCACTTCTTCCCCACCGATCTTCTCCAGGTGAAGAATCTGGCCCTGGGGTGGGTCACCTTCGCCCCAGCCGTCCCCAAAGGGGTCGGTACGGTCTTTTACATACATCTGTGCTTCGTTTTCACACTGTTGATCTGGTTTCCCTTCAGCAAACTGATGCACATGGGAGGGATCTTCCTGAGCCCGACACGAAACCTCGCCAACGACAACCGTATGAAGCGGCATCTCAACCCCTGGAACGCCCCGGTCAAGGTCCACACCTATGAGGAATATGAGGACGAGTTCCGGGACAAGATGAAATTGGCAGGACTGCCGGTGGAGAAGGAGTAGCGATGGCCTCTGCCAAGACACCCAAACCCGATGAACTGATCGCGATCCGGTACGCACCGCCGAAAACGCCGTGGATGGATACCCCCACCGTCTTCCGCCCCGGGACCTGGAGTTACAGCGGCACCACCAAGAGCCTGACCGCGCTCGGCCTTCCGAATCCGCGGGCCTGGCAGCCCTCCGACGAGGACTGGAAACTGCCGGATAACTGGCAGTTGATCATCCTGGAGGGGCTGCGCGAGCGCCTGGAGAAACACCGATCGTTCCGACTCTTCATGGATCTCTGCGTCCGGTGCGGGGCCTGTGCGGACAAGTGTCACTTCTACATCGGCTCCGGGGATCCGAAGAACATGCCGGTCCTCCGGGCGGAGCTCCTGCGTTCCGTCTACAGGCGCTATTTCACCGTCTCGGGCAAGCGCTTCGGCAGACTCGTCGGCGCTCGTGACCTGACGATCGACGTCCTCAAGGAGTGGTTCTACTACTTCTACCAATGCACGGAGTGCCGGAGGTGTTCCGTCTTCTGCCCCTATGGGATCGATCAGGCGGAAATCACCATGATGGGCCGGGAGCTCCTCAACCTTGTCGGCTGCAACATCAACTGGGTCACCGAGCCGGCAGCGAACTGCTTCCGGACGGGCAACCACCTCGGCATCCAGCCCGGCGGCGTCAAGGACATGCTCGAATTCATGGCCGACGACATCGCGGACCGCACCGGTGTGCGTGTGGAGCTCCCTCTCAACAAAAAAGGGGCGGAGATCCTCTTCGTCACGCCTTCGGGCGATTACTTCGCCGATCCAGGAACCTATACCTGCATGGGCTACATGATGCTCTTCCATGAGATCGGCCTGAACTACACCTTCAGCACCTACGCCTCTGAGGGGGGAAACTTCGGCCTGTTCACCTCCCACGAGATGATCAAGCGCCTCAACGCCAAGATCTACGCGGAGGCGAAGCGCCTCGGGGTCAAATGGATCCTCGGGGGCGAGTGCGGCCATATGTGGCGGGTCCTCCATCAGTACATGGACACGATGAACGGCCCCGCCGATTTTCTCGAAGAACCGGTTTCACCGATCACCGGGACGCGGTTCGCGAACGCCCGGTCAACAAAGATGGTGCACATCGCCGAATTCACCGCCGACCTCATCCGGAACGGGAAGCTGAAGCTCGATCCGTCCCGGAACGATCATCTCCGGATCACGTTCCATGATTCCTGCAACCCCGCCCGGGCGATGGGACTCTTCGAAGAGCCCCGGTACATCATCAATCATGCGTGCAACCATTTTTACGAGATGGCCGAGGACACTATACGGGAGAAGACCCTCTGCTGCGGCGGAGGGGCGGGGCTGGGAAACGACGAGAACATGGAGATGCGGATGCGCGGCGGGATGCCTAGGGCCATGGCCGTCAAGCAGGTGAAGGAAAAGCACGGGGTGAACCGCCTGGCCTGCATGTGCGCCATCGACCGGGCAACGCTGACTTCGCTCATGGAGTACTGGGCGCCGGGGGTGACGGTCACGGGGGTCCATGAACTGCTGGCTAACGCCCTCGTCATGAAGGGGGAAAAGGAGAGGACGACGGACCTGCGCGGGGAACCGTTGACAGGTTGACGAAAAAGCTTTTTACAGGCTGCTCAAAAATGTCCAGATGCAAGGCCCCCGACAGCCTGAGCCATGAGGCGTACTCATTGGTACGTTGAATGGCGAAGGATGAGGGAAACGCCGCAGATGGGCATTTTTCAGCAGCCTGCCGGAGGAAAGGCAGTCGATGAAGCTCTATAACAGGGGAATGATCATCGCCGGGATCGTGGTCTTTTTGATCGTGGCCACCTTCCCTCTCTGGTACGGCAGGGGAAAGGCCGTCCCCCCGCCGGACCTGAAGCTCGATACGCCCGCCATCCAGCGGCTGAAGAAAAAACTCTGCGTCGAGACGGCGCCGTATATGAGAGCCAACCACATGAAACTCCTGGCTGCCTGGCGAGATGACGTCGTCCGGGAAGGGAAACGGACTTACACGGCGGCGGACGGGCGGATCCATTACATCAGTCTGACCGGGACCTGCCTGGAATGTCACAGCAACAAGAAACAGTTTTGCGACCGATGTCACGATTATTCCGGTGCCAAGCCCGCCTGCTGGAGTTGTCATATCATACCCGAGGAGGTCCGGTGATGGCGCCCACTCGTAGAGAATTCCTGAAAATAGCGGGGCTTTCGACCGTCGGCCTGGCCCTTCCCCTCCTGCCTTCACTCTCCTTGGCTCAAGCCGGAGTCCCGGCCGCGGGCAGCCTATCCCCGGCAGCTTCGGGACCTCTTGCCGCGCTGAAGGCAAAACGCTGGGCGATGACGGTCGAACCCAAAAAATGCCGACCCGATTGCACGGATTGCATCACCGCCTGCCATCTGGAGCACAATGTCCCCGATTTTAAAAATCCCAAGGATGACGTCCACTGGATCGGCCTCGAAAAGGTCGGGCACGTCTTTCCCGCCGAGGCCCATCCCCGTCTGCCGGAATCGATCGTGAGGCTTCCCGTCCCGGTCCTCTGCAACCACTGCGAGAACCCGCCCTGTGTGCGGGTCTGTCCGACGCAGGCGACCTTCAAGAGGGCGGACGGGATCGTGATGATGGACTATCACCGCTGCATCGGGTGCCGGTTCTGCATGGCCGCCTGCCCCTACGGGTCCAGAAGCATGAACTACCGCGATCCCCGTCCCTTCATCCGCAAGATCAATCCGGCCTTTCCGACGCGGACCCGGGGCGTGGTGGAAAAATGCAACTTCTGCGAGGAGAGGCTCGCCCGGGGGATCCTTCCCGCCTGCGTCATTGCCTGTAAGGACAAGGCCCTGGCGTTCGGCGATCTGGAAGATCCCCGTTCAGAGGTCCGGCTCATTCTTGGCAAAGGCCTGTCTCTCCGGCGCAGAGCGGAACTGGGGACAGGACCG
>PNOO01000234.1 GCA_013824905.1 Syntrophus sp. (in: bacteria)
TGCCAGACGGCCGAGATAGGCGCCGTAGGAGCCCGCCGAGACGATGAGGGTCTTTCCGATGACGATCGGCTGGGACAGGGTCGTGTGGGTGTGGCCGCTGACGATCACATCGATTTCGGGGACCGCGCGGGCGAGGTTTTCGTCCTCGGAATTCTTCTTCACCTTCGATGTGCCGGTATGGGACAGGCAGACGATGAAATCTGCCTTTTCCTTATTCTTGAGGAGGTCTGCCATTTTCTTGCTCGTCTCGACGGGATCGCCGAAGGTGACCGGCTTGGCGAAGGGGGTGTCGACCTGGGCGTCCTTCCCCATGATGCCGAACAGGCCGATCCTGACACCCCGGCGCTCGATGACCGCATAGGGGACGACAGGATACTCCCGGAAGGCTTCCTTAAGATTGCCGTCCCCCTTGCCGTCCGGGCTGAAGACCACGTTGGAGGCGACTATGACGGGGAGTTTCTTTTCCGCGGCGCGGGCCTTGCGAAGCGCCTTCGCCAGGCCGTCCAGATGGAAGTCGAAATCATGATTTCCCAGGGTCATCACATCGTAACCCATCGCCGCCATGAGGCGGAGTTCCGCCGCCTCGGTCATGAAGGTCGTATGGAAAAGGGTTCCCATGCTGAAGTCGCCGGCATCGACAAGGAGCGTCCTGTCGCCCTCGCGGTTCTCCCGGATGAGCGACAGAAGCTTCGCATATCCGCCTCGCTCCACGGGTGGGCCGTCCGGGGCGGCGATGCGCTGGGGGAGAAAATAGGAATGCAGGTCATGTGTGAACAAAATGACGAGCCGTTCGCGGGCCGCCGGCTCTCCGGCGGTGACGTCCATCCCGGGAAAGCCGGTGGCAATCATGAGTAGGGCGACCATCGCCGGGATCATCTTCCGCAAAAAGAAACGGTGTCTCATGTCATACCTCCTTCAATTTTTATCCTTCTTCCACCTCCCGGATCTTCAGAGCTGGGATAAGAAAAACACTCAGCAGGATGAGACTCCCGACAATGATGAAGGCAAGGCCGAAGGCCCCCGCATCCCCGAAGGCGCCTAAGGCAATCGGGATGAGACCGCCGCCGATCAGATAGGCGATCAACACCGTCAGCGAGATGGAGAGGTTCCGGCTGGCCTGCGGGACGATCCGGGAAAGAACCGTGAACCCGGCCGGAAAGAAGCAGATCATCAGCATCGGCTGGAGAAAGAGCATCAGGATCATCCACCTGTCGGGCAAGATGCCCAGGAGGATCGTCATGAGGCCGCTGAACAGCAGGGCGGCGGTCAGCGTCGGTTTCGGTCCGAAACGGTCCGAGACCCAGCCGGAGATGGGGGCGATGGCGAGGACGGGGAGCCGGGAGAGACCGACCAGTGTGTTTGCCAGACCCCGGTCGATCCCCCTTTCGGCAACAAGGTAGAGGGTCATCATGCTGTACAGGCCCATGCTGAAAGCGATGGCCAGGCTGAACAGGGCGACCATGATCCAGAACGCCGGCTTCCCGATCAACAGGCGGATATTCCCTGGCGTGGGCGCTTCTCCTTTGAAGTCTCCCCCCTGCCCGAGGCGGAGAAAAAAGAGCCCCAGGATGAAGGAGACTCCGCCGATCAGGGCCAGGACCCCTTGCCAGGGAAAGAAGACGAGAAGTCCCTCGACGATCAGTGGCGCGGCCATGTAAGCCAGGGAGGGGGCGAGTTCGTGGATGGAGATTGCCTTTCCCCAGTTGGCGGGGCTGACCGAGGCGGTAATCGTCGTGATTCCCGAGGGGAGATAGATCCCGGCGGGGATGCCTGTGAGCACAAGTCCGATGCGGATCGCCCAGAGGGTGCGGCTCGCGGCGACGAGGAAGAAGGCGCAGCCGATGGCGATGGCGGACAGCGCGATCGTCTGGCGAAAGGTAAGCTTTGCCGAGAGGTATCCCGATACGAAGAGACCCGCCGCATATCCGAGCGCCATCATCATAAAAAAACTTCCGGCGCCGGCGTGGCCGAGGCCGAGGTCCTTCTCAATGACCGGGAGAAGCGGCGCCAGGGCGATTCTGGCGAGGAAATTGACGAAAAAGATCGTCGTTAAAAGTCCGAGGAGGAGGAGTTGGGATTTTCGTGTGAGCGGGACAGCGGTCATGCCTTGTCCTCTCCGTTCATTTCCGGCCGGCGATTGATTGCCATCTGCTTCCGGCCCTCCCGGAAGAGGACCTCCATGCTGTCCGTGGCGACTTTTTCCACGAAACCGCGGCCGAATTGCGGGTGGGCGACCACATCGCCTTTTTCGTAGTTTTCCGTCCATTTGTAATCCCAGACGACGGCGTCCGAGGTGGTTGAAGCCTTTCGCTGTTCCCACTGCCGTGCATCAACGGGGCGGACGGGCCGCAGCATTCTGGAAGTTTCCCTGCCCGGCCGGCGTTCCGCCGGGACTTCCCTTCTCTTTTCCGGCCTCGGTCCGTGGTAGCGGTGTTCGCACCCGCAGGTCTTGCATTTGACCCTGTGAACCGCCCCTCCCACTTCGTACAGGACGATATGGGCCAGTTGAAGACGGCAACGCGAACAGAAGGCATCGATATTTTTTCCGACCAGTGACAAATGAAAAACTCCCTTCGCTATTGATGAGGGGCTGCCTTTATCATGCCCCTGTCTTTTTGGATACCGCTTTTTCCGCCTTACATCGCCTCGTACTTCCGGAGCTTCTGGTGGAGTGTCCGACGGGTGATGCCGAGACGGCGGGCGGCCTCGCTCTTGTTGCCTCGGGCGGTATCCAGAGCTTTCAGTATCGTTTCCCGCTCGACGATTTCGAGGGAATGGCCTTCGGAGCCGGGTACAGGCGGCGCCGCCGCTCCCGCAGGAAAGGGAACGGTTAACGGCAGGAGGAGGGAGAGCTCCGCCTCGTCGAGATACTCGCCGCGCGACAGGACGACACCCCGTTCGACAGAGTTCATCAGCTCCCGAACGTTCCCCGGCCAGGAGTGGCGGAGGAGCCGGTCCATCGCCTGCGGTGTGAATCCCTTGATCGCTTTGCGGTTCTTCCCGGCGAACTGGACGAGGAACTCCTGGGCCAAAAGCGGGATGTCTTCCGGTCTCTCTCTGAGCGGGGGGACGTGGAGCGTGACGACATTCAGCCGGTAGAAGAGGTCCTCCCGGAATCGCCCGGCTCCGATATCCTTCAAAAGATCCCGGTTGGTCGCGGCGATCATCCGGACGTCGATTCGGAGCACCTCCTCGCCACCCACACGGGTGAGCTCACGCTCCTGGAGGACGCGGAGAAGTTTTACCTGCATCCCTACCGACATCTCACTCACTTCGTCGAGAAAGAGGCTCCCCCCGTCGGCCTGGCGGAATTTGCCCTCTTTCCGCCGGTCGGCGCCGGTGAAGGCCCCTTTTTCGTGGCCGAAGAGTTCCGATTCGAGGAGGGTTTCGGCGATCGCCGCGCAGTTGAAGCGGATGAAAGGGCCATCCTTCCGGAGGCTGTTATAGTGGATGAGTCCTGCAATCATCTCCTTCCCCGTTCCCGAGTCGCCGGTGATAAGGACCGTCGCCTCGGTGGGAGCGACCTGGGAGACGGTTTCGATCAGACGGGTCATGGCGGCGGAGCGGCCGATCAGGTTCCGCCGGTCGAACCGCTCGCCGAGGCTTTCCTTCAGGAGGCGGTTCTCCTCCCGGAGATGGCTGTGGTCCATCGCCCTTTCCAGGGTAAGACGCAACTCGTCGAAATCCAAAGGTTTGGTAAGGTAATCGTAGGCCCCTTTTTTCAGCGCCAGGACGGCCGTTTCCACGGAGGCGTAAGCGGTCATGATGACGACGGGGATCGCTGGGTTATAT
>PNOO01000235.1 GCA_013824905.1 Syntrophus sp. (in: bacteria)
TTTTTTTCCTTCCCGTCGCCCCCTGCAGTCTCCTTGGGCGCAGCCTTCACAGGCGTCAGTGACATTCCAGCCTGCGATGATGCCTGCGGAACCTCCGAGGACTGTGGCGTCGAAGGCTTTGCCGGAGACGCCGGCTGCTCGGGAGGCAGCGGCTTTTTCAGTGCGGATTCCACATCCGTCGGCTGCATGGCCGGCAACGGCTTCGCCGGCTCAGGCCCTGCAGCCGCCGCCAGGGAGGTCACATTGAAATCGATGATAACATTCATCCCCTCCTGCCGGACGCTATAGGGCACCTTCTGCCTGAACTCGATCGTCGCGAAGACCCAGGATCGGCCCTCCGCCGCCTTCTGAACAGGCGTCACCCGGATCACATTGGCGAGGGACGCATCCTCGAGAGGGCGCCGGAGCCCTTCGGGGACGAAGAGGTCCTCCAGGCGGACCAGCAGCGCATTCCCGGGTTGATTTTCAACCGTTACCCCGGAGGGCTTCGACACCGTCAGGGTCACACGCTCCTTCCCCGGCAGCTTCTCAAAGGTGACGTTTTCCAGGTATCCCGAACTGACCGCCGGCGGCGCACCCCATGCCGGGGGGAGGGCCGCTGCCATCATCACCGCTATAAAAACAAGCCATGTCCATTGTCTTGCCCGTTTCATGGTTTCCCCTCTTCTTCTTTGTGAAGCGTCATGATAATGCGCCTGGTCCGTGCCTTTTTAGCCTTTTTCGTCTGATCTTCGACCTGTTCCTCCACGATCACGCGGTCAGGAAGGATCTCTGCGACTCGTCCATCGTTCGGGCCGATATAGGTCCCCACAAACAGGGAATAGAATTTTTTCACGATTCCGTCCTCCACAACCGCCGTACGCTTCTTATCGTCACCGGCGATCCCCACGAGGCGGAACTGCCCGATCTCTCCCAGCTGGAGCGGCGAGATGGGACGGCCTTCTCTACCCTTTTTTTTACTCAGCTTCTTGATCATCTGTTCGGGATCCGTCTCGATGAAAGGCCGAAACGGATCCGGATTTCCAACCGTACGACGGCGATAGGACTGAGATGCCGCCGGTGCAACCATTGGAGTCGTCGCCGCAGAGGAAAGCGCTTTCACTTCGGCAGCCCGGGACAAGACGGCGTCGGTCCCGCCGGTGAGCCAAAGCGTCAGGACGCCTCCCGCCAAACACACAATGACATGCCGTCTTTTCATCGCTTGTCCACAAACATATACGTTTTAATCGTACAGGATGTTTTCATGATACGCCCCCGCCCCTTCACATCCTTGGAATCTCCCATGGAAATATCCTCGATATTGACAATTCGAGGCAACCGGGCCACCCGCTCGAAGAAGGACAAGGTGTTGTGGAAACCGCCGGTCAGTTGCACCTTGATGGGGAGGTCTTCATAAAATTTCTCTTGTTCCGCCGGCTTCGGCGGCTGGCCCTTGACATCGGCCGGTTTGGGAGTGGGAACTGCCGGCTTTGCCGCCGCCGGGTTCGTCTCAGGGGGCTTTTTCCCCGGCAGCTTTGGCTCAAAAACAAGAAAATCAATGCCGGAGTTCCTCCCGGCGCTGGCCACCGCCAGGAGGAGCTCCGGGATTTCCTTTTGATTGGGAAGCATCATCAGGGCCTGCGAAAAGGCTTCCTTCAATGCATTGACCTCGCGCCTATAACTGTCGAGCTGGACTACCGCCCTTTCCTTCTCCGTCATCTGCTGCTGAAGTCCTGTCAGTTTGGCGCTGAGATCCTCATGCCTCGCAAGGGCGCCCTGCAGGTAAAGCATGAAATAAAAATAGCTCAGTAAAATATAGAAAACAAATACGAGCAGCGCCTTGACTTTGGGTGAGAGGTTCTTCAGGTCACTTACATCTATGGCCATGGTTCATAACCTCTTTTTAAGAACGCACACCAAGGAGAATTGCTGCAGCTTCACGCCGGAAAACTCTTTTTCCATTGTTCCCAACAGATCCACGGTCTGGATAAAGCTTGCCTTTTCGAGGCTTTTCATGAACCGGGCCACAACATCGTTGTTCCTGGCCATACCTTCGATACGCAGATCATCTCCTGCCTGGTTGAGCTTCTCCAGCCACATGTCTTTCACCGGAACCAGCAGGTTCAATTCATCCAGCATCTGGAAAGGCAAAAGCCGGTTGCCCTCCAGGGATTTGATCACGGCGAGCTTCTGCTCCATCACTTTTTTATCTCGCTTGAAGCCCTCCGTATCCCCGACTTTCTTGTTCAGGACAACAAGCTTGACCTCCGCCTCCCGGATCTTCTTCTCGAGATCACCGCTGCTCAGGTCGATATAGAGGTAAACGGAGACAAGGACCAGAAGAAAGAACACGAAAGACCCCGCCAGGAGGATGATCCCGCGTAAGAACGTCCCCTGCTTTTCCATTTCCCGATAAGGCAGAAGATTGATCCTGATCATTGGTTTTCTCTCAAAAAGTCAGCCTTCATCATTTGTCACCAAGCTTCCGCAGGGCCAGGCCCACACTGACGGCGGCAAGGGGACCGACAAGCGCCGCTGTCTCCGTGTCCAGGATATTTTCATTACAGGTGATCTTTTTGAAGGGATTGATGATCTCCGTCTCGATCCCCAGGCGTTGGGCCAGGTTGGCCGTTATTCCGGGGATCATGGCCCCGCCGCCGGAAAGAAGAATCTGCTTGATGCTCTCAACGCCGAAAGTGGACCGGAAGTAGTCGACCGAGCGCTCGATCTCGGAGCAGATCGGATCGGTATAACCGATCAGCCCGTCCCTAAAGAGCTTCCGGGCCTGTTCGTCGTCACCGAGGCCATCGATCTTGGCCTTTTCCGCCGCTTCAAAGGGGAGGTTCAGATTATCAGCGATCGCACGGGTAACGTCATTTCCACCCAGGGTAATATCCCGGGTGAAAATCGACCCCCCTCCCTTTACAGCGTTGAGGTTGGTAATGCTCGCCCCGATGTTGACGAGGACAGCGACATCGCCCTCCTTAAATTCATAATTTTCTTCATACAGGGTCTCGAGGGCAAAGGAATCGACGTCTATGATCACCGGGATGAGGCCCGCCGTCTCGATGGACTTCGTATAGCCTTCAATGATCTCCCTTTTGGCCGCTACGAGGAGAACTTCCATCTGGGTGGGGTTGTAGGGATGGTCGCCGAGTATCTGGCAATCGAAGTCGACCGTGGCCGCGTCCTCGAAAGGCAGATACTTCTCAGCCTCATCGCGGATGAGTTCAAAAAGCTCGGCTTCACCCATCTGAGCGAAGGTCACCTTTTTCACGATCACGGCGTGCCCGGGGGCGGAAGTGACGATCTTGCGTCGCTTGCAGCCGGACTTTTTGTAGAGTTCCTTGATGGTTGCCGTAAGGACTTCCGGCTTAACGACGACGCCGTCAACGATCACCCCTTTGGGCAGGGGCATTAGGGAAAAACGGCTGAGGATACGGCCTTTGGAAGTATCCTGTATCTCCGCAAGCTTGATGCTACTCGATCCGATGTCCAGCCCGGCAAGCTGTTTTTCGCCCGCGATCAGGCCCCTGATGTCGAACATGAGGTCACCGTCTTGAGTAAGGGTATGGACCACGCCTACTCCGGCAGAGACGGAATCCCTACTGCGCCTGCCGGTATACGAGATCCCCTTTTTTAACCATGCCGAGTTCGTTTCTCGCCATCATCTCAATATAGGACGGGTCATTTCTGAGCAGCAGGATGTTCTTCTTCAGCGCTATGTTTTCAAGGGTCATTTCATGATTGACCTTTTTGAGGACCATCAGCTTTTCCTTCATCCGGTAATTATCGATGACCCCCC
>PNOO01000236.1 GCA_013824905.1 Syntrophus sp. (in: bacteria)
TTGATCGATCCCGACGGGGAGAATGCAGGGCGCCATCCCGGCGACCGCCTCGCCGCGGCCCGCCTCTTTCTGGCCCGGGAATGTCCCAACGAGGCCGTCCGGCTCCTCGACCCCCTGATGGGATGCTCCAGCTCGGAAACGTCGCGGGATGCCGCGCGGGAACTCTCTCTCCACTACAAGCGGCAGGGACAATGGCCGGCGGCGGTGAGGATCTGGGAGGAGATGCTTCGGCGGGACGAGGTGGATCTCTTCGCCCTTGTGGAACTCGCCAAATGGTGCGAACACCGCCATCACGACTTCAGCCGGGCCCTCGCGATGACGATGCGCGCCTGCGCCTGTGCAAACCGTCTGTCGCCGGAGGAGCGCGCCGACCTCACCCGACGCAGGGAGCGCTTGGAGAGAAAGCTGACTTCGCCTCGGTAGTTTATCAGCGGGGGATGATTCGCAGAGGTTCGCCAACGACCGCCCAGTAAGGCAGGGCAATAAAGAGTACCACCAAGTAGGCGACAAGGGTCATCCACAAACCAAAACGGAGGATTTCCGCCGCTGTGAGGTGGCCGCGTTCATAGACCACGAGCGACGAAGCGCTCTGCGCCGGGTAGTATAGGACGGCATCGCCGGCGATCATCACCGCGAGGCCGCAAACGGCGGGATTGACGCCCGTGGCCGTGCCGATCGACATGGCGATCGGGATGGTCGTGGCGAGAAATCCGGCGATGTTGGGGATCAGCAGGCGGATCGACGCGCCGATCAGAAGCAACAGAACCGGAACCAGAATGGGCTGCTGGGAGAAGAACGGCGCGCCGCGGACAGTGGCCTCGGCGATCCAGACGCTGGCGCCGCTGCTGGCAAGCGCCCGGGCCAGCGACAGGGAAGAAGCCATCACGAAGAAGTTGGACCAGCCGAACCCCTTCTCGAAATCTCTCCAGGTGAGCACCCCGATCCCCGGCATAAGCAGGCAGATCCAGGCGAGGACCGCCGGCAGGGCCGGGTTCCAGTGGTGCCACGCATCGGTCAGCCAGAGCAGCGAAGCCCCGATGGTGATAACGAGTGTCCGGATCTCCTTTCCGGAGAAGGGTCGCGTTTCGGCGGTCGGCATGCAAGCCAAGGGGGCCCTGAACCCCTCGCGGTAGAGCCCATAAATGAGAAGGGCGCCGACGGCCAGCAGGGCCCCATAGGGCACAATCATGAGCACCAGCCAGCGGCTCCAGGAGATGCCGCCGATCAGAGAGGCCGCAAGGACCGGGGTGATCCCGCCTGTCAACAGCATGGTGGAGGCCAATCGGTTGATCGAGCTGAGCGCCAACATGATGGCCTTGACCAGGGGTGAGCCGCGGGGCGCGCCGCCCAGATCCAGCGCCTGCTCGTACACATGGATGAGGATTCCCGTGCGGGTCGTCGCCGAGGGGAGCAGGAGCGTGAGGAGCGGAAATGAGAGCAACAATTGCAGGTACAGGGCCCGCGAACTCCCCTGACAGTGGCGGAGGAAGAACAGCGCCACCCGTTCGGCGAGACCGCTGTGCGAGACCGCCAGGCCGAGCGTCAGGACCCCGATGAGGAAGTAAGCCACCGGTTCGGCGAAACCCACCAGCGCTTCCCCGAGCCCCGGAACTCCACCCGAGAGCGTAAGGGCGATGACCACCAGGAGCCCCGTGACAGCTGCGGGGATCACGTCGGTGCACCACAGGCCGATCGCCAGGACGGCCACCGCCAGAACCCGCTGTCCGGCCGGAGGGAGGCCGGCAGGGGGGGGCACGGCCATCAGGGCCACAGACAATACCGCCAGAAGAACCGTGGTCAGGAGCGCCCGCCATTCCTTCTTTGTCGTTATCGATCCTGAGTCCCGTGCCGATCTGTCTTCGCCATTTCGAACCTGTTCCATGGAATCCGCCGCTTTGATTGAAGAGGCCTGCAACAACCGGGTCATGCAGAAAGGCCCGTCGCCAGGAGGAGGCCGTCCCCTGTGACGAGTAAATACATTCCAGAAGTCCCAGCGACTCAAACCGGTTGGAGACCATGGCCATGTTGTACACGGCATTCTCGTCCCTGCGCAGGGCGATCATCCGGGCATAGAGGCGCTGGAATGACAAAATGAAACGCGCTTCCCCTGTTTTCCCCCTCGCTTGCCGCCCAGATCGCCCCGCGGTGGAGTTCCACGAACCGTTTGGTCAGCGACAGGCCCAATCCGGTTCCTGGGTAGCGCCGGCTCAGTGAGCCGTCGACCTGCACGAAGGGGTTGAAGATCCGTTCGAGGTCTTGCGGCTTCAGACCGACGCCGGTGTCCGCCACGCAGATCTCGACGAACCGCCGGTTCATCCCGTTGGGATCGAAATCGAAGCGGATGGGCCCTGCGGCCGCCTCTCCGGTTTTCGTTACCCAACGTCCGTCCTCCTGCGCCAGTTCGCGGGCGGACAGGTGGATCTCGCCCCCCGCCGGGGTGAACTTGAAGGCGTTGGACAGGAGGTTGTAGAGGATCTGCGTCACCTTGCGCTCGTCCACCCGGACCATACCGGGACAATCGTCCAGATCCATGGTTAACTTTAGCCTGTGCTCCCGAATTCTCTCCCGGAAGGGGTTCAGGCTTCCCTCCAGGAGGGCCTTGAGGTCGGTTTCGGACAACAACAGGTCCATCCGGCCGGCCTCCACCTTGCTCATGTCGAGCAGATCATTGATGATGACCAGCAGGTGCGCCCCGCTGTCGTTGATGTACCGAAGCGATTCCCGCTGCTTTTCGTTGAGGGGTCCGAGACATTCCTCCTTGAGAAGTTCGGAAAAACCGATGATCGCATTGAGCGGGGTTCGCAGTTCATGGGAAACGCTGCCCAGGAATTCCGACTTGAGGCGATCCGATTCGCAGGCCTTGACGGCCGTCCGCTGCAGTTCCTCGTTTTGCCGGTGGAGCTTCTCCCGGTTGTGTTTGAGGAGGCGGCCCGTATAGGAGGAGATAAAGGCGATAAGGAGCAGCAGCGCCGTCGCCACGACGAGGATCGCCAGTTGGTTCGGCCAGGAGACATAGTATTCGGGGTTGATCTTCAATAACGGCAGGATACCCAGGTGTTCCAGGGTCAGCAGGGCGCCGAAAGCGGCGCTGCACAACCCGGCGGTGAGAAAGGGCAGGTATCCTGGTCCCATGACGCCGACATAGGTGATCAGCGCCGTATAGATGGGCAGGAGGTAGGTGGCCTCGATGCCGCCGAAGGAATAGATGACAGCGGTGTAGCCGACAATTTCCAGAAAGTGGATGAAGACCCCGAACTGCCCGGCCAGCCTTTCGCTCCTGATCCTTTTGAATACCCAGAGCACGGGCGGGTTCATCAGGATCAGGTAGGAAACGGCAAGGGTGTCGCCGACGAAGTTTTCCAGACGGATCAGGCCGAACCCGTAAGCAGCAAGGGCAAACAGCCACATGGTGAGGCTGGCCCAGGACCTCACGAAGGCGCCCCGCCGATGCCGGCGGTATAACGACAGGGGGACGTCGCCTTTTGCATCGGCTGTTTTTTGATCGCTTTGAAAAGTCATGTCGAGATTTCTGTCCTGATGACAGCCCCTCCTCGTACCGGCGGGCGCATCTAGTCCCCCCAAGCTCTAGCGACGGTGAAGGCAACCCCGTTTGGGCGCGTCGGCGCGAACCAAAACCTTTGCAGCTCTAGCTTCGGGGTGCAGGGTCGGAAACATGTCCTCTGCGTTACGGGACCTCATTTTCAAAGCTCTTGGACCAGAAACGGTTTCAGGCCCGCTTAGGCTAAGAGAAGCACCCCGGTATGTCAAGGGGATTTTACGGCTA
>PNOO01000237.1 GCA_013824905.1 Syntrophus sp. (in: bacteria)
GGTTGTACGTCAGGATGGCATGTGAGATGACCGGGGTGGGGGTGTAGCGGAGACCGCGCTGGACCGTCACCGCGATCCCATATGCGGCAAAGACCTCGACGGCGGTGGCCAACGCCGCTTCGGAGAGGGCGTGGGTATCCATGCCCATAAACAGCGGCCCGTCGATCTTTCTTGATTTTCGATATTCGGCGATGGCCTGACAGATGGCCAGGATGTGCCGTTCGTTGAAGCTGTTTTTCAGCGAGGACCCCCGGTGGCCCGAGGTTCCGAACGCGACCCGCTGATCGGGATCGGATGCGTCGGGTGTATGGGTGTAGTAGGTGGAGACCAGTCTCGGAATATTCGCCAAGAGCGATCGCGGCGCCGGCTTGCCGGCAAGCTCGTGGAGGCTCATCTTTTTCTCACTCCTTTTTCACAGGGGGAGTATATCGAAGAAGGATTTTGTGTGTCAAGAGGAGTTCGACAATATAATAAATAATAATCCAATACTTTACTACTAAATGTGGTACAAACTTCGCGGAAGGATATGCCAATCTGCCAGTTTCATGGGGAGTGATTAGGGGCTTGAAAGTGAATTTAAACAGCAAAACCATTCCCGGGTTTCTGTCCCATTTATGGACGAGTCTCCGCGGAAACGGCCTGGCGCAAAAGCTGGCCTGTGTCGAGCCGCCGCTGCGAGCGGAGTTATTCAGCGCCGATCAGATGGAGCAGCATGGCAAGACTCTCGCAGGCTCGCACACGTTAAGCCCGGTACAGGCTCCGGATCGGCTTCTGACTCGGCTGGCGGAGAATGAAGGCCTCCTGATCGGCGTCCAAAACTTGCTGACGGAAGCGGTTAAGGCAAACCGCCGGATTACGCCTGCCGGTGAATGGCTGCTCGACAACTTCTATCTGATTGAAGAGCAGATACGCACCGCCAGGAGGCATTTGCCAAAGGGGTACAGCCGGGAACTCCCCCGCCTGATGAATGGTCCGTCGGCTAAGCTGCCGCGCGTCTATGACATTGCGCTGGAGATGATCTTGCATGGCGATGGACGGGTAGATCCGGAGATTCTCAGCAGATTCGCAGTAGCCTACCAGACCGTCACCGCACTTACGTTGGGAGAATTGTGGGCTATTCCCATCATGCTGCGCCTGGCCCTGATCGAGAATCTCCGACGCATTGCCGCCCGGATCGCCGCTGATAGAATCGACCGCAACCTGGCCGATTCTTGGGCAGACCAGATGACGGAGAGCGCCGCGAAGGACCCGAAGAACCTGATTCTGGTGATCGCAGACATGGCGCGATCAAACCCGCCGCTGGTGAGCTCGTTTATCGCGGAAATGACACGCCGCCTGCAGGGACAGGGTCCTGCTCTGTCATTGCCGCTTACCTGGCTTGAGCAGCGGCTGTCCGAGTGCGGCCAGACGATCCAACAAATGGTGCAAGCGGAGAACCAACAACAGGCTGCCGATCAGGTATCCATGAGCAACAGCATCGGCAGTCTGCGATTCCTGGGCGCGATGGACTGGCGCGAATTCGTCGAGACGATGAGCGCTGTCGACCAGACCCTGCGCGAGGATCCCGGCGGCGTTTACGGCACAATGGATTTTTCTACCCGTGACCGTTACCGCCATGTAGTGGAAAAGATGGCGAAACACAGCCGGTTTTCCGAGAGCGAGGTGGCGCGCACGGCGATTGGGCTCGCGCATGCGGGTGCGGACGGGAAGGGCGGCGATGATCGCGCGGCGCATGTCGGCTTCTACCTGATCGACAAGGGATTGCCCCAACTCGAACGGGCGCTGGAGGAACGCCTTTCCCCATCTGAGCACCTTCAGCGATGGAGCCGCCGGTTTCCTTTGCTCCTCTATCTGGGTGCAATCACCCTGATGACGGCAATCTTCGCCGGGGGCTTACTGGCGAAGGCGCATGTCGGCGCCTTGCCGGGATGGGCAATTGCCCTGATCGGGCTCCTCGCAGTTCTGGGTGCAAGTCAACTGGCTATTGCGCTGGTAAACTTTCTGACAACGCTGCTGGCGACGCCCCGTCCGCTGCCGCGCATGGATTTTTCTAAAGGGATACCGTCGGAATTCCGCACGCTGGTCGTGGTTCCGACAATGCTCACAAGCATGCAGAATATAGAAAATCTGATCGAGTCCCTTGAAGTGCGGTTCCTGGCAAACCGGGACGCTCATTTGCACTTTGGCCTGCTGACCGATTTTCGAGACGCCGGGGAGGAAACGCTTCCCGAGGACGAACCGCTGTTGCAGTCTGCCCGGCAAAGGATCGAAGAGCTGATTGCCAAGTACGGACGTTCCAAAGGCGACAGCTTCTTCCTTTTTCATCGCGCACGTCGCTGGAATCCTCAGGAACGGATATGGATGGGTTACGAACGCAAACGGGGGAAGCTAGCGGCATTGAATGCTCTCCTGCGCGGCGGGGAAAATGCGAGGGATCGTTTTTCCCTCGTCGTCGGAGACACGACAGTCTTATCGAACGTGAAGTATGTGATCACCCTGGACACGGATACGCAACTGCCGCGCGATGCGGCGCGGCAGTTTGTGGGCGCCATGGCGCACCCGCTGAATCGTGCGCTCTACGACGAAGACAAGCAGCGTGTCTGCGAGGGATACGGCATCCTCCAGCCGCGGGTCGCTGTGAGCCTGCCCGGTACGAACCGTTCGCGGTATGCGGCAATGTGCGGCAGCGAGCCCGGCATCGATCCCTATACGCGCGCTGTTTCCGATGTTTACCAGGATCTGTTTGGCGAAGGCTCGTTCATCGGCAAGGGCATCTACGACGTTGATATCTTCGAGCGAACGCTCAAAGGACGTTTCCCCGAGAACCGGATCTTAAGCCACGATCTTCTGGAAGGCTGTTACGTGCGGGCGGGGTTGTTGAGCGATGTGATGCTCTATGAGGAATATCCGCCCCGCTACAATGCAGACGTGAACCGCAGGCATCGCTGGATTCGCGGTGATTGGCAGCTCCTGCGATGGTTGCTGTCGGGTCTTCCCGGCCCCGATGCGCGACTTAAAAAGAATACGTTCTCATGGCTGTCCCAATGGAAGATATTCGACAACCTGCGGCGCAGTCTCGCGCCCGCGGCGTTGACACTCCTATTGCTCTCAGGCTGGACGGTCTTGTCAGCGGCCTGGTTCTGGACCCTGGCGGTGCTCGGGATCATCCTGATTCCTTCTCTGATTGCCTCTCTCTTGGAAGCGCTTCAGAAACCTGGCGACGTGCTTCTGGGCCAGCACCTCGATGCCAACCTGCACTCCGCCGGCCGCCGTTTCGCTCAGGCGGCATTCACGCTCAGCTGCCTTCCCTACGAGGCGTTTTTCAGTCTCGATGCGATTGTGCGCACGGGCTGGCGGATGCTGATCACCCACAAGCGGCTTCTCGAATGGAGCGCGTCGGACGCATCCTCTGGCGGTGACCGCACGGACCTCGGTTCTTTTTACCGATCCATGTGGATCGCCCCGGTTCTTGCCGGCGCCGCGGCTATCGATCTCGCGCTTTCGAGGCCGGCGACATTAGCGGTGGCCGGGCCCATCCTGTGCATCTGGTTTGTCTCTCCCGTTATCGCCTGGTGGATCGGCCGGCCAATTGCCCGCCGCGAAGCACGGCTGACGGCTGACCAGAGAGTCTTTCTCCGGACGCTTTCCCGCCGGACCTGGTCGTTTTTTGAAACCTTTGTCGGCCAGGAAGACCACTTCCTGCCCCCGGATAATTTTCAGGAACATCCCGCTTCCGTCATCGCGCATCGCACGTCGCCGACCAACATGGG
>PNOO01000238.1 GCA_013824905.1 Syntrophus sp. (in: bacteria)
TGACGGGGAACATCGATTGGACGCTGGGATTCGTCCTGGCCGCCGGGAATGCGACCGGGGGGTGGTGGGCGGCAAAGATCTCCGTAAGACGGGGTGAAAAGGTCATCCGGATCGTCCTGGTGATCGCCATGATCATCATGGCGATCAAGTTGCTTATCAGTTTCTGACCGCCGCAGGAAAGGAAGGGATCACAAAGAAACGTTGCCAGGGTTAATGGTCCCGCCTTCCATCTATTTTTAGATAACGACACGGTTGCGCCCCTCTTCCTTTGCCTTGTAAAGGGCGCTGTCCGCGGCCGCGAGTAGGTCCGCAGGAGAGTCGCCCGGTCCCGGCAGGGTAATCGAAACGCCGAGGCAGATCGTGACCACGGGTGCGGCGGCGGATTTGTTATGGGGGATGGCCAACGCCTCCACGGCTCTCCGGAGGGATTCCGCCACGGCCAGCACCCCCTCCCGCAAGGTGCCCGGAAGGACGACGATGAATTCCTCGCCGCCGTAACGGGCCAGCAGGTCACCCGGACGGCGAAGACCCTTCTGGAGGACGCCGGCCACGGCCCGGAGGCAGTCGTCCCCTGCCTGATGCCCGTAGGTGTCGTTATAATTTTTGAAGAAATCGATGTCGCACATGATGAGCGACAGGGAGGTCTCCTCGCGAAGGGCGCGCTTCCATTCCTGTTGGAAATACTCGTCGAAATGGCGGCGGTTGGCGATGCCCGTCAGCCCGTCGTGACGGGAGAGCCGGTTGAGAATCTCTTCCAGTTGCTTGTGTTCCGAGATGTCATGGGCAATGGTCAGAATCCCCTCCTTCCCACGGAAGGGGATCCCCGTTTGGATTTCTTCGACGTCGACGAGGGTCCCGTCCCTTTTCCGGTAACGCTGATCCTTTTCCCCAGCCCCCGTCTCCCGGAGGCTCTCCAGGTCCATCTTCCACAGCTCCTCTTCCGAGTAACCCAGCCAGCGACCCAGGAAGGGATTGAAAGAGAGGAGGCGGTTGGTGTCCGCATCGGTGATGAAGATCGCCCCCGGGGCGTTTTCGAAGATGGTCCGGAAACGGCTTTCCAGAACGGCCAGCTCCGAGGTGGCTTCGATGGATTTCTGAAAGCCCACAGAGAGACCGATCATGAGAATGCAGAGCGTGAATGTGGCTATTATGACGAAGAACCGGTAGAAGGCGAGCATTTCGATCTGGTTGAACAGGGTGAGTGACCAGCCCTCGCGGTTGAGGAACTGGCGTGTGACGTGATAGGTGCGACCTTCGAAAAGGACATGATCGCCGTCGAGGGGCTTTCCTTCAAGGATCGGCCTAAACGGTCCCGGGCCAAAGTTGCGGCCGGCGATGAGCCGCTCGGCTTCGCCGGGCTTCAGGGGCCAAAGACTCGCGAATCTCGCCTGTGCACGGCTGGAGAGAAAGACGACCCCCTCCGGGCTGACGAAGAATGCGATGGGGTTTTGCGGGAAAAAGGTCTCCGTGTCATCCAGGGTCCTTTTGATGACGGCTACCCCGATGGTTGTCCCGTTCCCGCCAAGGACCGGATGGGAGGCGTAATACCCCCGCTCCCCGGAGGTGACTCCCAGGGCGAACTGGACGGCGGGGACGCCGTCTGCGGCCAGCCGGAAATAGTTCTGGAAGGAATAATCGTGGCCGACGAAGCTCTGTTCCGTCTCCCGATTGGAGGAGGCGACGGCGACCCCCCTCATGTCGAGGAGGTAGCAGACGGAGACATCCAGGGCATTCCGGTACTGATCGAGGGTGACGTTGGCCCGGCGGATCGCTTCGGCGTCGCCATTGACGAGGGAGGGTGCGATCCAGGGCGATTGGGCCAGCGTGCCGACCGCCCGCTCCGATTCCTTCAGCTGACCGCCGAGATGATCGGCCAGCGCGGTGATGTGCTGGTTTGCTTCCTGGGTCAGCTTCCCGTGGGCGAAATGGCCGATATAGAGGGTCACTATCCAGCCCGCCGCGAGGATGAAGAGCATCAGGAAGATCAAAGGCAGGGGGGCGAGCAGGGAAAACCGGTCGTGAACTTTCTCTCCGGGCAGGCCCTGCCGGGTGAGTTGGGAATGGCTGAAAACGCCGATGGCGATACAGACGGCCAGGAATCCCCGGATGGCCTGGATCGGGACGCCGGCCCAGAGGGAGAAAGTCTCGGTGTTGAGCAGGGAGGCCGGGAAATAAGGGCTGCGGGGGACGATCAGTCCCGCGGCCGCCGCATAGAGCGCCATTGCTGCCGCCGCGGCAATCAGCGGGGAGCTTATTTTTATCTGCTTCGTTCCCGCATACCGCAAGAGGGCTGCGGCCCCCCAGAGACCGCCGAAGAACCCGAGAAAATACCGGGAGGCCGCGGCCAGACCGTTCCAGTCGGCCAGCCAGTAACCGCCGGCGGCCAGGGCCAGAGGAACGACGATGATCCATCGTCCCGGCGCGGCGCCGTGCAGACGGGCGTAACCGGAGCGGCCGAATTCCATCAGGAAGACAAACGAGAACGTCATGATCAGGACGCGGATCGACTGAAATAGGCCGGAGTCGCCGAAGGAGAGGGCGATCATGTCCAGCCATTCATTGATGCCGTGGGTCAGGCCGAAGAGTCCGAGGAGATGCCAGGGGAATTTCTCGCGCTCCGCCTTCTGCAGAGAGACGCAGACGGCCGCCAGGATGATGAAGGCAAGCCCGTAACAGAAAAAGATGTAATCCATCTGTCCCTTAAGAAAATCATTCATAAGGAATTTCCGTACGTTGAGCGCCGCCCTCTGCGGATGGGTCGGTTGCCATTGCAAGGAGGCGTACGGTCATTATGGCACACTCCCTCCGGAGAAGCAAAAAACATAAACCGTTCAGCAAAGTATACGGCAACTTATTTTACTCTATAGCATAAAGATTGACGACCTCGTAAAAAGTCGCTAACGCCTTGAACTTGGGACGGCTTCGTAAAAAGGCCGCAGGCAAGGCGCGCGAAACCTGAGGAGTGAGGCGTACATTGCCGTACGCCGCAACGACGAGGGATGAAGCGCAACACAGCATCCGGACTTTTTACGAAGCCGTCAAGATTATGTTGATACCGTATTATTCAGCAATATCTTATCCCTGTGCGCTTCCCTGACGCTTTCACCGGTCAAATCTTACAGACACCGTTGGCGAGGACGACCTTCCCGTCGAAGGAGACCGTCGCATCCCGGTACATCGCATCGATATGGTTCGGCGCCAGCACTTTCCCCCCGATGGCAAAGTTGCTGCCGATGCCCGCATGGCAGTTTCCCAGCCGGCCCAGGTCTTCGAGGTTGGTCGCCGCGAGTCTCGCTTTCGGGTTGAGACCGATGCCGAACTCCGCATAGTTATAAGCTTTTTCGTCATCCAGGGATTGGAGGATCTGGCTGAGCTTGGCGGCGGCCATTCCTCCCTGGACATCCTCCACTTTTCCTCCCTTGACGATCAGGGTGACATGGTCGTAGATGGTGACGCCGACGCTCATGATGCTGACATCGCTGACGACAATACCCTCCGCTGTCCCCTCGATCGGGGAGATGTTGATCTCGCTGTCGGGAAAGGCCGCAAACTGGCCGGGTTTCTTGAAGAGCCCCGTCTCATACTGGACGGGCCGCCCCTTCACCTGGCCGCGGATATCGGTTCCCAGCGGCGTCGTGATGCGGACCTCGCTCGACTCGGCGAGCGCCGCTCCCAAGAGCCGCCCGAGCCGGTCGCACGCTTCATAATCCGCCTCGATGGCCCCGACGCACAGGGCGTCTTCCGTCACCTC
>PNOO01000239.1 GCA_013824905.1 Syntrophus sp. (in: bacteria)
TCGCCAATAACAGTGTGCCGAGTAAGGCGCTTGCCGAGCGTGTGGCAGAGGGAAAGTTTGGTATGAAGACCGGGGAAGGATTCTACCAATGGACCCCGCAATCCGCGGCAAAGGAGAAGGCACGTTATGATCGCGTGCTACTTGCCGCGCTTGCGATTTTGAAGTCAGAACGCAATCAATAAGTGTAACTTCACGCCTCGTCAACCATCAAGTGTCGATTTAATTGGGCAAACTGTCCCTGTTTTATCAATCTTGCTAATACACAGCTCTTGGTATATGGTTTCCCCGGTTAATAAAATGAAAACAAATTTCAAGGAGGGTTATCTTAAATGCGCAGACACCTTATTAAGTTTCTAACCGTTCTTTTGGTCGTTTTCTTTGCGTTCTCCGGCGTCGCTTCGGCAGCGGAGGTCGTCCTCTACTCCTCCAACCCGTCCGAGCTTCTCGACCTGGTGTCGAAGGGTTTTGAGGCGAAGACCGGCATTAAGGTCTCCGTCGTTCGCCTGGGAACCGGCGAAGCAATGAAACGGATCGCGGCGGAGAAGGACAAGCCGCTGTGCGACGTCTTCTGGAGCGGCGACGTGGCCGTCCTGGAAAACGCAAAGGAGAATTTCCAGACGTACAGGTCACCCGAGGCGAAGGCCCTCCCCGCCGGCTACATGGAAAAGGAGGCCCGCTGGACCGCAAGCAACGCCCACGTCATGATCATCATGGTCAACAAGTCCCTTGTGAAGGCAACCGAAATGCCCAAGAGCTGGAAGGACCTTTTCGATCCGAAGTGGAAGGGCAAGATCGTCATGGCGAACCCCGAAAAATCTGGATCGGCCTACGCCCAGGCTTATGGGATCCACAAACTCTACGGTTGGGACGGCATCAACAAGCTCATCGCCAACTCCAAGATCCTCGACAGCTCCAGCCTGATCTACAAGGGCGTCGCCGCCGGGGAATACCCCCTGGGCGTCACGATGGAATACGCCGCCCACCGCTACATCGTCGGCGGCGACAAGAACGTAGGGATCGTCTATCCGGCGGATGGCGCCTTCATGGCCCCCGAGGCGACGGGCATCGTCAAGAACTGTCCTCATCCCGAGGAGGCAAAGAAGTTCGTCGATTACCTGATCAGCAAGAAGGTCGTGGATGAGATCTTCGACAAGTTTTCCCGGAGACCGGCCCGTCTCGATGCGGGGGACACGGAGGGACTGCCCTCGCTGAAGAAGATTACGCTTCTCAAGAGTTTCGATCCGATGGAGGCCAACCGACTCGAAAAGGAGATCCTCAGCAAGTGGAAGGAGATTGTCCTGTCGAGATAGGCCCATGCGCGTCGAACTGACCAACATCACCAAATTTTTCGGCCCGGTCCGGGCCGTGGACGACGTCAGCCTGACGATCGGGGAGGGGGATTTCTTCACCCTCCTCGGTCCCAGCGGCTGCGGGAAAACGACGCTGCTGAGGACAATCGCCGGGTTTTACAACCCCGACGCGGGCGAGATCCGCTTCGGCGAGCGGTTGATCAATCATATCCCGGCACACCGGCGCGAGACCGGAATGGTCTTCCAGAACTACGCCCTCTTCCCCCACCTGTCCGTCTTCGACAACATCGCCTACGGCCTGAGGGCGAGAAAGATCCCGAAGCCGGAGATCGCCGAGCGGATCGGCCGGATCATCAAAAGCGTCCAACTGGAAGGGTTGGAGAGCCGCGCCCCGAGCAAGCTGAGCGGGGGACAGCAGCAGCGGGTGGCCCTGGCCCGGGCGCTGGTCATCTCGCCGCAGATCCTGCTGATGGACGAACCCCTCTCCAACCTCGACGCGAAGCTCCGGGTCAGCATGCGCGAGGAGATCCGCCGGATCCAGAAGGAGCTCGGCATCACCACGATCTACGTCACCCACGACCAGGAAGAGGCGATGGCCGTCTCCGACCGGATCGCGATCCTGAACCGGGGCCGCCTGGAACAGGTCGGTGCGCCCGCCGAGATTTACTACCGGCCGGAGAGCCGGTTCGCCGCGGAGTTCATGGGGAGCAGCAACATCATCGAGATGAGCGTCACGGGATATGACGAGACCAAAGCCCGGATCGACGCGGAAACCGACGGACAGAGATTTTCCCTCCGAGGCGAAAAACCTTCCGGCACCCGGATCACCCTGTCGGTGCGGCCGGAGTGGATCCGCGTCGTCGCGGGGCCCAGGGACGGGGATGCGAACATCCTTCCGGGAACGGTCCTGAGCAGCACCTTCCTGGGATCCATGATCCGCTACCGCGTCTCCGGAACGGGGGGGAAGCCCGTCGTCATCGAGGTCCACGATCCGGATGAGGGAGATATCCGGAAAGACGGAGAAACCCTCTGGTACCAGCTGCCGCCGGACCGTCCGCTCGTGATCCGGGATTAGGGGGCCGCTTTGCGCAAATCCTTTCAAGCGTGGAATATCATCCTGGTTGCGATCTTCGTGATCCTCTTTTTCGCCGTCCTCTACCCGATCCTTTACATCTTCAAGGCGAGTTTCGTGAACCCGGAGACCGGCGCCTTCTCGCTAAAGAGCTACGCCACGTTCCTGCACTACCCGTATTACCTGCGCTGCCTCCGCAATAGCCTCTTCGTGAGCACGCTCTCGACCGTTCTTGCCCTTGCGATCGGCATCCCCTTCGCCTTCTTCCTCACCCGTTACAAGATTCCCGGGAAGAACCTCATCCGGACACTGGGGACGCTCCCGCTGATCCTCCCCACCTTCATCGGCGCGGAGGCCTGGCTGATCCTGCTGGGCAGAAACGGGCTCTTTGCGAAGATTTTCCACGGCCTCGGGATCGAGATCCCCAGCATTTACGGGTGGAAGGGAATCGTCCTCGTCTTCACGCTCCAGTTCTTCCCGTTCGTCTTTCTGATGGTTTCGGCCGCGCTCAACGCGATCGACCGTTCACTGGAGGAGGCGGCGACCAACCTGGGTGCGGGGCGCCTGCGCGTCTTTTTCACCGTGACGCTCCCGGTCGTCACACCGGCCATCCTCTCCGGGGCGCTGGTCGTCTTCTACCTCTGCATTGAAAACTTCGGCGTCCCCGTGCTGATCGGCGAAGATTTCCGGGTGCTCTCCGTGCAAGCTTACAACGAGTTCATCAGCGAGCTGGGGGGGAATCCATCGATGGCGGGGGCGCTCAGTATGATCCTGCTCGCGATCACGCTGGGGCTGACGATCTTCCAGAAATACTGGGTCGAGAGGAAGAACTACACCATGACCTCCCTAAACGCGCTGGAGGTGAAGAGGCTGAGGCCGCTGCCCACTTTTCTGATCTGGCTCTTCTGCACGGGGTTGGTCTTCGTGGCCCTCTTCCCCTTCATGGTCGTCATGGTCTCCTCCATCACGAAGACCCAGGGGCCGGTCATGTACTTCGGGCAGTTCAGCTTGGAGAACTTCATCCGGGCCTTCACGATCGCCCCCCGGCCGATCTTCAACTCCTTTTTTTTGGCAACGACGGCAACCCTGATCGGGATCGTTTTCGGGATCGTTGTGAGCTATCTGCTCGTCCGCAAGCGGGGCGCGGTGAGCTACCTGCTGGACATCCTGATCATGCTGCCGCTGGCGATCGCCGGGACGGTCCAGGGCATCGCGCTCGCCGCCACTTACAACAAAGGGATCATCGTTCTCACCGGGACCTGGATGATCCTCGTGCTGGCCTACTTCATCCGGAAGGCGCCCTACTCGATCAAAACGACCTCATCCCTTCTCCAGCAGATCGATCCGTCCATCGAGG
>PNOO01000240.1 GCA_013824905.1 Syntrophus sp. (in: bacteria)
TGTGGATGTATTGAACTCGAGAATGAATCTGAACATGGCGAAAGTTTTGAAGAAATCCGGTTATATCAGCGGTTATGACATAAAGAAGGATCATCAAGGGCATGAGGTATTGAAGCTCTATATGAAATATTCGGATGGAAAGCGAGCCGTGATTACAGATATTCAGCGAGTGAGCAAACCGGGCAGAAGGGTGTATGTGAAAAGTGAAAAGATCCCCAAGGTACTCAATGGATATGGCATCTCCATCCTTTCCACCTCTAAAGGTATTATGACCGATAAGGAAGCCAGGGAATTGAGCCTGGGAGGAGAGTTGCTCTGTAATGTATGGTAAACAAGTTCATAAGCCTATAACCCACATCCTGCCATGATAAAGGTCAGGTTGGTATTGGGAATCGGGAGAATGCTTCATGTCAAGAATTGGTAAAATACCCGTGCAAATTCCGGCTGGCGTCAAGATCAGCCAGGATCATACCATCGTAAGGGTTGAAGGTCCTAAGGGGAGGCTTTCTTTGGAAGTACCCAAGGGCGTCGATGTGATTCTGGGTGAAAAAATGGTTGAGGTCAAACGACCATCCGACGGTAGAAAAGAGAGATCCTACCACGGGCTGGTCCGAACCCTGATTGCCAATATGGTCAAGGGGGTCAGCAGCGGGTTTGAAAAGAGTCTGGAGATATCCGGAGTCGGATACCGCGCAGAAGTTGCAGGCAAGAATTTGAAGTTGATCATTGGCTTTTCTGCACCGGTCGAATATGCGATACCGGACGGAATCCAGATCAAGGTCGATAAACAGGTCAATATCCTGGTATCAGGCATTGATAAGCAGTTGGTCGGTCGAGTGGCGGCGGAGATCCGCAGCCTGAAGAAACCGGAGCCTTACAAGGGTAAAGGTATCAAGTATGTGGGCGAACAGATTCGGCGTAAGGTCGGAAAGTCAGTAGGGGCCTAAGTTTTTGGTGTATCTGGCTTTTGACCAGGCGCACCCCGTTAAAGAGGTAGGACATTGGCATCGAAAAAGATAGAAAAGATCAGGTTGAAACGGAAAAAGAGGGTCAGGGGGAAGGTGGTCGGGACCGAGAAGAAACCACGCCTTAGCGTATTCAGGTCTGCGGCGCATATCTACGTCCAGGCCATTGCCGATGACGCGGGGAGGACACTCGCAGAGGCATCGACGCTCAGCAAAGAACTGGCGAACTCCACTGGAAGTCTGAAAAAGATCGAGGCCGCAAGGGCGGTCGGCATGCTGCTTGCGAAGCGACTCCAGAAGGTCGGTATCCAGGATGTTGTCTTTGACCGCAGCAGGTTTCTCTATCATGGAAGGGTTAAGGCTTTGGCCGACGGCGCCAGGGAAGCAGGACTGATTTTTTAAGCCTGCAATTCGATAGTCACTAAAGAACGGCATGAATGTAGGAAATTAAAGAATATGGAAGAATTGGAACTTCTCGACAGGGTAATTGCGATCAACAGGACGGCCAAGGTCGTAAAGGGCGGACGCCGTTTCAGGTTCAGCGCGGTGATCGTGGTCGGTGATGGAAAGGGATCCGTCGGCGCAGGACTGGGGAAGGCACATGAAGTCCCGGAAGCGATCCGCAAAGGCATGGAGCAGGCCAAGAAGGCCATGATCAAAGTCGCGGTCGAAAACAGGACGATCCCATACAGCGTCATCGGGCATTTTGGCGCAGGGAAGGTCCTTCTGAAACCCGCGTCCGAAGGGACCGGACTGATTGCCGGAGGGGCGGTCAGAGCGGTTCTGGAGGTGGCCGGCGTTCACAATATCCTGACGAAATGTCTCGGCTCGCATAATCCGCACAACCTGGTCAAGGCGACCATCGAAGGCTTGAGTCAGTTGAGGGCGCCGGCGGAACTCGCTGCGTCGAGGGGTAGGGGCATTAAGGAAAATTAGCGCTTAAAGGGGTAGGTTGTGGGAAAACAGCTGAAAATTACACTTGTCAAGAGTTATATCGGGAGACCCGAGGCTCAGCGCAAGGTCCTGCGCGGTATGGGATTGGGTAAGGTCAACAAGACCGTTTTACTGAATGATACACCTGAAATACGCGGTATGATCCGGAAAGTCGTTCACCTGGTGGCTGCGGTAGAAGTTGAGGAGAGCGGGAAATGAATCTGGCAACATTGAAACCGCCGGCAGGTTCGCGGAAGAAGAAAAAGAGGGTCGGTCGGGGCGACGGCTCGGGACACGGCGGCACGGCGGGAAAGGGATCGAAGGGACAAAATGCCCGTTCGGGGCACAGCGTGCGTCCCGGTTTTGAAGGAGGGCAGATGCCCCTCTCCAGAAGATTACCCAAAATAGGATTTAAAAATCCTATGCGCCGGATCATTGCGACCGTCAATATCGACCAGTTGAAAAGGTTTCCGGAGGGATCGGTCATTGATCGGGAAACCCTTCTCGCAGTCGGGCTTGTGAAGCGAAAGGCGGACGGGATCAAGGTGCTGGGCAATGGGCAGATCGACTATCCTCTTTCCCTGAGGGTGGATCTGGTCAGCCGTGGGGCGCGGCAGAAGATTGAAGCCGCAGGCGGAACAATTTTAGAGGTCAGCTGATTTGTTAGAAGGCTTAAAAAATATCTCCAAGATACCGGAACTCCAGAAGAGGATTCTCTTTACGTTTCTTCTGCTGGTGGTTTACCGGATAGGCGCCCATGTTCCGACACCCGGGATCGATACGGCGGCGCTGGCGGCCTTTTTCGAACAGGCAAAAGGGTCGCTTCTGGGTCTTTTTGATATGTTTGCCGGAGGCGCGCTGAGCAATCTGTCGGTCTTTGCCCTGGGGATTATGCCTTACATCAGCGCCTCGATCATTCTCCAGCTCCTGACAGTGGCCGTTCCCTATCTCGAAAAGCTTTCCAAGGAAGGGGAGGCGGGCCGGAGAAAGATCACCCAGTACACCCGATACGGAACCGTGGTCCTGAGCCTCATTCAGGGTTTCGGTATTGCCATCGGGCTGGAAAACATGGCGGGACCTACGGGGACCTCCATCGTTATCACGACAGGCTGGGCATTTAGGCTGATGACGGTGATCACCTCTGACCGCGGGAACGGCGTTCATCATGTGGCTGGGGGAGCAGATTACCGAAAAGGGGATCGGCAACGGCATCTCTCTGATCATTTTCGCCGGTATTGTGGTTGGCGGTCCTGCGGCGATCATCAACACCTTCCGACTTCTTTTCTCGGGGGAAATGGGGATTTTCTTTGTCATCATCCTTATCGTGCTGATGATCCTGATCGTCGGTGTGATTGTCTTTGTCGAGACTGGGCAAAGAAGGATCCCCGTACAATATGCAAAGCGCGTCGTCGGAAGAAAGATGTACGGCGGTCAGTCGACCCATCTTCCCCTGAAGGTGAATTCGGCAGGGGTCATCCCGCCGATATTCGCCTCTTCGATCATCATGTTTCCGGCAACGATCGCGAATTTCATCCCCCATCCCTGGATGAAGACAATTGCGGGGCAACTGATCCCGGGACGGGTAGGCTATGAACTGCTCTATGTGGCATTTATCGTCTTTTTCTGTTTTTTCTATACTGCGGTCACGTTCAATCCGGTGGATGTAGCCGATAATATGAGAAAGTATGGGGGGTATGTTCCCGGGATAAGGCCGGGCAAGAAAACGGCGGAATACATTGATGATGTCCTGACGAAGCTGACGTTCGGGGGTGCACTCTATGTCTCGGC
>PNOO01000241.1 GCA_013824905.1 Syntrophus sp. (in: bacteria)
CCTATGTGGCTCATCTGGCGAGGCTTTCGTTCAGCGAAGAGGAGACGGGAACATTCACCTCGCAGCTCAACGACATCCTCCTGTATATGGACAAGTTGAGCGAGGTCGATACGACCGGCGTCGAGCCGATGACCCATGCCATCGCCCAGAAGAACGCCTTCCGCGCCGATACGGTCGTTGAGTCCCTCTCGATAGAGGCATCGCTGGCCAACGCGCCGGAGGCGCGGGGGAATTGTTTCCAGGTTCCTAAAGTCATTGAATAAAAGGACTGTGCAGTCATGGAATTGTACGAGTTGACTATTCATGAAATTCAAGACAAATTCCTGGCGGGGGAGACGACTTCCGCCGAGGTGACCGCCTCCGTCTTCAAACGGATCGACGCGGTGGAGAAGGATGTCCGCGCTTACATCACCCTGATGCGGGAGACGGCCCTCGCCGAGGCAGAAGAGGCGGACGGGAAGATCAGGAGAGGCGAAACCGGACCACTCACCGGAATTCCCATCGCCCTGAAGGACATCTACTGCACCAAGGGGGTGCGGACGACCTGCGGCTCCCGCATCCTCAGTGATTTTATCCCTCCCTATGATGCGACCGTCGTGGAGAAGCTCCGGGCGGCAGGCGCGGTCTTCACGGGGAAGACGAACATGGATGAGTTCGCGATGGGCTCCTCGACGGAGACCTCCTGCTTCGGCGCGACCAGAAATCCCTGGGATCTCTCGAGGATCCCCGGCGGGTCAAGCGGCGGCTCCGCAGCAGCGGTCGCCGCCGGCGAGTGCATCGCCTCCCTCGGTTCCGATACGGGCGGTTCCATCCGACAGCCGGCGGCCCTCTGCGGCGTCGTCGGCCTGAAACCGACATACGGCCGGGTTTCCCGCTATGGCCTGATTGCGTTTGCCTCGTCGCTGGACCAGATCGGCCCTTTTACCAAGGACGTGGAGGACGCCGCCATCCTGATGAACGTCATCGCCGGCTATGACCCCAGGGAATCGACGTCGGTTCCGGAGGAGGTCCCCGATTACCGCCGGTTTTTGGCTGGGGGGATCGAGGGATGGACAGTGGGCATCCCGAAAGAGTACTTTATCGCCGGGATCGACCCCGAGGTCGAGGCGGCCGTCAGGGAGGCGATCAAGGTCGTTGAAGCGGCCGGGGCGCGGTGCGTCGAGATTTCGCTTCCCCATACGCAGTACTGTCTTGCCGTCTACTATATCGTTGCCCCGGCGGAGGCGAGTTCCAACCTCGCCCGTTACGACGGCGTCAAGTACGGCTTCCGCGCGGAAGAGAACCGGGACCTTTTGGAGATGTACAAGAAGACCCGCTCCGCGGGCTTCGGCGCAGAGGTTAAAAGGCGAATCATGATCGGGACCTACGCCCTTTCATCCGGTTACTACGACGCCTACTACAAGAAGGCGTCCCAGGTCCGGTCGCTGATCAAGCGGGACTTCGATCTGGCCTTCGCGGACTGCGACTGCATCCTCACCCCGACGACCCCCACGCCGGCCTTCAGGGTCGGCGAGAAGACCGACGACCCCATGCAGATGTACCTCTCCGACATCTTCACGATTTCGACGAACCTCGCCGGGATCCCGGGGATCTCCGTCCCCTGCGGCTTCACCGCAAGCGGGCTCCCCATCGGGGTCCAGTTCCTGGCGGGCCACTTCCAGGAGGGGCGGCTCATCCAGATCGCTTCGGCGTACGAGAAACGCGCAAAGATCGAAAGAAGGAGACCCACACTGTAATGGAATACGAACCGGTCATCGGGCTGGAGGTCCATGCCCAGCTCCTCACGGAGGCGAAGATTTTCTGCGGCTGCTCCACGAAATTCGGGGGGGCGCCCAACTCCCACACCTGTCCTGTCTGCCTCGGGATGCCGGGAGTTCTTCCCGTTCTGAACAAAAAGGTCGTGGAATTCATGCTGAAGATGGCCCTGGCGACGAACTGCCAGATCAACCCGGAGTGCAGTTTCGCCAGGAAGAACTATTTCTATCCCGACCTCCCCAAGGGATACCAGATCTCCCAATATGCTCAGCCGCCCGCCGAACACGGCTGGGTTGAGGTGGAGCTCAACGGAGGAAAGAAGAGAATCGGGATTACGCGTATCCATATGGAGGAGGATGCGGGTAAACTGATGCACGACGAGCACAACCCCGTGAGCCGCGTCGATCTGAACCGGACGGGTGTCCCTCTGATCGAGATCGTGAGCGAGCCGGACATCCGGAGCGCCGAAGAGGCGGCGGCTTATCTCAGACGGATTCACGAAAGCCTCGTTTATCTCGAGATCTGCGACGGCAATATGGAGGAGGGAAGCTTCCGCTGCGACGCGAATGTCTCCCTCCGCCCGAAGGGGACGGAAGCCTTCGGGACGCGGGCGGAGCTGAAAAACATGAACTCCTTCAGGAATGTCCAGCGAGCCCTCGAATACGAGATCAAACGCCAGCAGTACGTCCTCGAGGGAGGCGGCGAAGTGATCCAGGAGACCCGCCTCTGGGACGACACGGCGGGGGTCAGTCACTCCATGAGGAGCAAGGAGGAGGCGCATGACTACCGCTATTTCCCCGACCCCGATCTCGTTCCGGTGGCGATTGACGAGGAGTGGCTGTCCGCAGTGCGAAAAAACCAGCCCGAACTCCCCCTGGAGAAACGGGAACGGTTCGTCCGTGCATACCAGATCCCCGCCTACGACGCGGGCGTCCTCACTTCGACACCGGCCACAGCTTCCTTTTATGAGGCGACGGTAAAATCTTTTCCACCGGAAACGCTGACGCCAACAGAAACGCCGGCGATAGCAAAGGCGGCAAGTAACTGGATCATGGGCGATATCCTTCGCTTCCTGAATGAGGACAAGAAAGATATCCGTGAGTGTCCGATCACACCGGCTGCACTCGCGGCGATGATCCGCCTCATTCGGGAAGGGGCGATCAGCGGGAAGATGGCCAAAGAAGTGATCGAGGAGATGTACCGGACCGGCAAGACCGCGGAGGCGATCATCAAGGAAAAAGGGCTGGTTCAGATTACGGACGAGTTTGCCCTTGTCGAGATGATCGCCGAGATCATCGGGAAGCACCCTGACCAGCTTGTCCAGTATCGGGCCGGAAAAGAGAAGGTCTTTGGTTTCTTCGTCGGTCAAGTGATGAAGGCAACCCAGGGGAAGGCCAATCCCAAACTCATCAACGACCTCCTGAAAAAGATGCTTGCGGGCGGCACATAGCGATCATCTGAGCTGAAAATGTGTACGGCGCCGGGAGATTGCTCGCCCCGGCAGGCGATGGTTGACGGATGGCAGGTCTCTGCGGGGAAGATTCGGCATGGAACAAGAGCTCCGCACGATTTTCTGGCAAGACGGCGCCGTAGTCATGATCGATCAGCGGGCCCTCCCGCTTGTGGAGCGGTACATTACCTGCACCGACTACCGGCAGGTCATCGCGGCGATCAATGAGCTCACCATCAGGGGCGCACCGGCCATCGGTGTTGCCGCCGCGATGGGGATCGCCCTCGGCGCGCTTTCCATCGAAGCCTCCACCCCCGCCGCTTTTCGCGACGCCTTTGATGAGATCTGCAGGCAATTCGCAGCCAGCCGTCCGACGGCCCGAAACCTCTTCTGGGCGATCGAACGGATGCAGCGGCGCTTCGACTCGGTTTTAAGCGCCGCCGGGGAGATACCGCCGGGTTCCGACGCTGCAGCC
>PNOO01000242.1 GCA_013824905.1 Syntrophus sp. (in: bacteria)
GCGGCTTTAATATATCTGCTTTCACCCGCCAAGTCAAGGGGCAGTAACTCTACTGCCAGCTCTACACTCATCCCCTCGGCGATATGCCTGCCTAAGACAGCCGGCTTCAGGAATCCCTGTTTTTCGCCCGGAGGCCCCTCTCTATTGCCCGGCGGTCCTCCTTGAGCTTGATGTCCTCCCGCTTGTCGTAGAGCTTCTTCCCCCGGCCGACGCCGATCTCCACCTTGACCTTGCCGTTCCGGAAATACATTTTCAGAGGGATGAGGGTGAGACCTCTCTCCTGCGACTTGCCGTAGAGACGCCGGATTTCGCTCTTGTGCATCAGGAGCTTGCGGACTCGGAGCGGATCGTGATTCGCCCGGTTCCCATGCGAATAGGGGCTGATATGCAGGTCATAAAGGAAGAGCTCCTCGTCCCGGATCAGGGCATAACTGTCTTTGAGGTTCGCACGGCCGTCACGGAGCGCCTTCACCTCCGTCCCCACGAGGACGATCCCCGCCTCATAGGTATCATCGATGAAATAATTGATCCTGGCCCGCTTGTTCTGGCAGACCGGCTTTTCCCCTGTTTCCTTTTTTGCCACGTTTTCTGTCCTGTCCTTCCGTCTCCCTGACGAATCGAACGCAATGAGAACGGATCGTATATCTAAAAATAATTTATTCGATCATCACCCGCCGATCTTGCCGGGCAGATAATCCGGCTTCACATGCGCCATCGCCTTCCAGATATTCTCCCGAATCCTCGGATTTTCCTTCTCCAGCTCGCTGAGGAGGTCCTTGACATAGCGCCGCCGCGATACCCGGCTCGTCGGACAGCCGTTTTCAATGGAGGGGAATCCCCTTTCTTTCGCGTATTTCTTCACCAGATCCTCCCGAATATAGGCCAAAGGACGGATGATGTTCAGTTCTCCTCCGAAAATCGTCTGCTTCGGAACCATTGTGCTGATCTCCCGCCCGTAGAAGAGGTTGATCAGAAGCGTCTCGATGATGTCGTCCCGATGGTGGGCAAAAGCGACCTTGTTGCATCCCCTTGCTGCGGCGATTTCGAAGATCCGCTTGCGGCGGAGACGCGAACAGAGGAAACAGGGGTTCTTCCGATTATAGTCGCTATGGGAAAGCGGACCGATATCCGTCTTCTCAAGGACATAGTCGTAACCGCCCTCCCTCAGGTATCCCTCCAGCGTGTCATATCCTTCGTAGCCCCTATCGAATCCGCAATCGATATTGACGGCGATCAGCGAAAATGGGGGCACATAAACCATCGGCGTATTGAGCAGATCGAGGAGCGACAAGCTGTCCATCCCGCCGGAGACGCCTACCAGGACGCGATCGCCGGCAGAGATCATGCCGTAGTCCATGACTGCCTTCTCCAGCCATTTTTTCAGGTGCAGGAACAACCTGGTCTTTTTTTCTTCCGGCGCCATCCAGAGATCCCCACGGTAGATTACTGGATTCTATCCGAGATTGGCCGGCTTATCAAGAAACTTTGCGTAGGATTCAAGGACTCGCTGATAATCGCCTTGAAAATCACACCCGTTTGTTATAGAAATGTCCGTAAGGCAACGCTCAGTGCAAGCTGTATGGTCGAAGATTCCCTAAATTGCATATATGTACCTACATTAAGGAGGCCAGTATGACTGAAATCATCGATATCAATGCCAGAGAGATCCTGGATTCACGGGGCAATCCGACCGTCGAGGCCGAGGTTACCTTGCTTTCGGGCATCACCGGACGGGCCTCCGTACCTTCCGGGGCATCGACCGGGGAACACGAAATGCTGGAGCTCCGGGACGGGGAGAAGAAACGATACCTCGGCAAGGGGGTTCTTAAGGCCGTCAGCAACGTCCTCGACAAAATCGCTCCGGAGATCATCGGGATGGACTGTCTCAACCAGCGGGAGATCGACTACGGGATGATCGCCCTGGACGGGACGGAAAACAAGGGCGCCCTCGGCGCCAACGCGATCCTCAGTGTGTCGCTCGCCTGCGCCAAAGCGGCCGCGGAAGCCGTGGAGCTTCCCCTGTACCGGTACATCGGCGGCGTCATCGCCCGCGACATCCCGGTGCCGATGGCCAATATCATCAACGGCGGCCAGCACGCCGACAACAATGTGGATATCCAGGAATTCATGATCATGCCCGTGGGCGCAGAGACTTTCCGGGAGGGACTCCGGATGGCCGCCGAGATCTTCCACCACCTGAAGGCGGTCCTCAAGACCAAGGGATACAGCACCGCCGTCGGGGATGAAGGCGGATTTGCACCGAATCTCAAATCCAATGAAGAGGCGCTCGCGCTCATCGTTACCGCCATCGAAAAGGCCGGCTACGAACCGGGAAAGGACTGCTGCATCGCCATCGATTCGGCGGCCAGCTCTTTTTACAGCAAGGGGAAGTACCTCCTTGCCGCCGAGAAGAAATCCAGCCGGACCGCCGCGGAGATGGTCAAATTCTACGCGGACCTTGTCAAGAAATATCCGATCATCTCCATCGAGGACGGTCTGGCCGAAGACGACTGGGAGGGCTGGAAACTCCTTACTGAGACTTTGGGCGGAAAGGTGCAGATCGTCGGCGATGATCTGTTCGTCACGAACCGGAAGCGTCTGGAGAGGGGAATCCAACTCGGCGTGGCCAACTCCATCCTGATCAAGCTCAATCAGATCGGGACGTTGACCGAAACACTGGAGACGATCCAGTGCGCCCGGGAGGCGCGTTACACGACGGTGATCTCGCACCGCTCCGGCGAAACGGAAGACACCTGCATGGCCGACATCGCCGTCGCCGCAAACTGCGGGCAGATCAAGAGCGGCTCCCTGTCCCGGACAGAAAGACTCGCGAAGTATAACCAGCTTCTCCGTATCGAAGAGGAACTGGGAGAGGCGGCTGTTTACAGGGGGCGTTCCGCCCTTTATTCCATTCGGGGAAAGAAGTAGCGCATTTTCCCTCCCCGCAATGGACTTCATAAGGTCAGGCACGTCACCCGCTCCTCCCGGGGTGACGTCCCCGTAACCTAAGCGATGGCTAAAGAAACTTGAACAACCTTCGGCGGAGAGATTCCATCTGCACCTTGTTTTCCGTCAGGGCATATTTCGTGATAAACCTCTTTTCTCCCTTGTCATGTTCCTCTGTGACGGTGAGGATGTTCACATCCTGAAGATACCGTATGGCGCTCTGATAATTGGACTGAGACAAAGACTCCGCCCGCCGGATCTCCCCTTTTTTATACATCCTTGCTCCCAGCCCCCGGATGTTTTTCAACCAATCCCTTTCCGCCTTCGGGCCCTTCCGCAGATAGTAGCAGCCGCGGACAACCACCCAGTATGATTCCATGTAATTGTGGATGAGACCCGCAAAGGGTTGCAGGTTGGTCCGGCCCCTCCCCTTCACCTCGATCCAGGCCTTCTCATTTTTGTCGAAACCGGCGATCATCCCTCTGTCCCGCAGATACCCGAGAACCTCCCCGACCTCTTCCAGATCGTTTTTCTGATCATCAAAGATGAATTCATGTCTGAAGAGGCGCTTGAAAAAGGAGTAGTCGTCGTTGATCCGATTGATGGGGACCATATCCTCCGAACTCGTCAGAACGGAGGTCGCCACAAAGCTCACGGGGAGAAAATAGTGGAGGATCGTGTTCTTATAGTACTCGAGGTTCATCCGCTTGTCATCATCGAGCGAATAGAC
>PNOO01000243.1 GCA_013824905.1 Syntrophus sp. (in: bacteria)
AAAAACAGACAAAGCACAGAAGCCTTTTTTTCATCATACCCTTCCCTGTTTCTGACACCGGCGTCATCAGCCGGGTCCTTTTATACATCGTCCTGAAAAGCAACCCTCGTGCCAGGAAGAACCTCCGCACAACAGGTTGAATTCATGAATATAAATTCTCGATCCCGCCGCCGCCGTAAAAAGCACCGGATACTCTTTACCCATATTCCGCTTCAGGATGGATAAAAAGTATCCGGTCTTCGGACGACGGTTTGGCCGTCTGATCGCCTGGCAAGGCCCTGAATCGCGGTAAGGTGAGGATAGGAGAAGCGTTCTTTTATGTCAAATAGAATTTATTTCAGCAGATTGCAAAGGCGGCGCAAAGTTTTTTTCCCGGCGGTGAAAATTCGTCTGGGGTCTTTGATGGTTGACAGCCGTCCGGTTATATTCTACGTTACTTGCGATCGATCTTGCCCGGGATGGACTGGAGATTGTGTTGTAAGAAAGAGCTGTTACGATTGATGATGAAATTTCTTTTTCTTTTCGATTTTGATGGCGTCCTCGCTGATTCGCTTGACCTCTATTCGGAGGCCGTGACGCGCTGCCTGGAGCGCATCGGAACGCCGATCGTAAAGAGCAAAGAGGATTATCTTGTCCTTTTCGATGGGAACTTCTACGAGTCGATGGCGGCGCGCGGGGTCGATCTCGCCGCGTTCGCGCAGGCCGCCGGGGAGATCCTCCCCGGGATCGATTATGACGCCATGAAATCCTTTGCCGGTCTGATTCCCGTCCTTGCCGCCCTTCAGAAGCACCATGACCTCATGGTCATCTCCTCCAACGGCTCCCGGACTATCCGGAGGATGCTCGTCCGGTTCGGGTTTGATCCCTATTTCCGGGAGATCTTCGGCTCCGACTTCCTCTTCAGCAAAAAGGAGAAGATCGACCACGCCATAGAGAGATATGGGATCCCGCGTGAGAAGGCGTTCTACATCGGCGATACCGCCGGGGATATCCTGGAGGCGCGGGCGGCGGGCGTCCGGTCTGTGGCGGTGACCTGGGGCTGGCACGACCGGGAGAGACTCATCGCTGTCAAGCCCGACTTTGTCGTCGACTCGCCGGAGGGGCTGTTGTCCGTCGCTTCAGCCGACGGGAGCGACCGTTGAAAATGTGGTGAGCGGCAAGGACAGCGAGAAAATTACAGGTCGTAGATCGTTTCGTCCACGCGAGGTTTCGGTTTCCGGCCGCCCTTCATTTTCTTTCCCTCGATGGTGAAGGGTTCTTCCCCTTCCAACAGATCGCCCATCTCCGCCTCGATCCGGTCGGGATCTTCCCCCTTTTCCAGACGATGGAGCGCTTCTTCCATCCCGGCGCCGAGGGAAAGCCCCGTCGCGTCGGTCAGCTTCCTCATGAGCTGGGCGGCCTGGCGAGGGTCGTCGTCGTTGATTTTCTCCGCTTCCCCGGCAAGCATCGCCATTGCCTTCTCCATCTTCGCCTCGTCGAGCGGGGGCATGCCGTCGTCAGCAGGCGCCTCTTTCCCCCGTGAGACCTTGGCAAACAGAGACATCTGACGCCTCAGTGCCTTCCGGCATTGCGGGCAGTTCGGGGTTTTCGTCGTGTTGACGCCCCGGGAGAAGAAGCTGAAGACCGTGTTGCATTTTTCACAATAAAACTCATAAATAGGCATGGCATTCTCTCCGATACGAAATGACCGCGGACGGGATTGTGTCCGAGGCGCCGATGTGACGTCCGTAAGTTAATCATCCCTGCATGAAAATCAAGACACTTTCTTGCATTCAAATTCCTGCAGCCGGGCGATCCGTTCCGTGAGCGGCGGGTGGGAGTAATAAAACCCGGCATAGAGGGGATGGGGGTGGAGGTTGGCGAGGTTGTCCCGGGCCATCCTTTTGAGGGCGCTCATGAGAGGGGTTGTCGTCCCTGTGAGGACGGAAACGTATTTATCCGCTTCCCATTCGAACCGCCTTTGGGTCGCCGAGACGATAGGGGTAATGAGGATCGTCAGGGGGCCGAAAAGAGCGGCGGAAAGCAAAAGACCGACAAAGGGGATGGGCCGGCTGAAGCCGAATGTCTCGTAGAGGAGCGGCCAGGCGACCAGTTGCGAGACAATCCATAGAACGATAAGCGAGACCGCTTCCATGAAGAAGAGCTGTTTGAGGATGTGCCGCCTTTTCCAGTGGCCGATCTCGTGGGCAAGGACGGCGGCGATCTCTTCGGCGGTGTGCGAGGCGATCAGCGTGTCGAAAAGAACGATCCGCTTCGTTTTTCCAAGCCCGGTGAAATAGGCGTTTGTATGGCGGCTCCTTTTCCCTGCATCCATCTGGTAGACCCCCTCCGTCTTTAGGCCGACCTTAGCCATCAGGGCGATAATCGCCTCTTTGAGGCCCTCGTCCCGGATCGGTTCATACTTATTGAAAAGGGGTGCGATGACAATGGGGTAAAGCCAGATCATCAATAGCTGGAAGGAGGCGAAGACGAGCCATGTCCAGAACCACCAGGAATGAGGGGCAAAACGCAGAAGGGTAAGGAAGGCGCTGAGGAGCAGTCCCATCAGGACGGAGGAGACGGCGATCCCTTTGAGAAGATCAATCAGCCAGAGGCGAAGGGTGATCGTACTGAAACCGTGGCGCTTCTCGATGACGAATGTCCTGTAAAGGTCGAAGGGGAGACCGATCAGCCCGCTTGCGAGGCCCAAAAGGCCGAAAAAGAGAAGACCCGTCAGGAGGAAGTGCTCCTCCCAGACGGGCAGTCGGTCGATGAGCCAGGGGAGGAGGCCTCCAAGAAAGACGGCGAGGGTAACCGCGTCGTCAAAGAGGCTCTCTACGGTTCCGAACCGGTGGGAATCGAGTGTGTATCGGGAGATCTTCGCGAGCGTCTCTCCGTCGATCTCTCCCCGGAACTCCTCCGGGATCTCATGGCCGTGACGGCGGAGGTGGCGGATGTTAAGCCCCTTCAGCACCCCGCGTGCCAGGGAGGAGACGACAAAGACCGTCAGGAAAAAGACCATGAGGCTGTTCCACTGTATCATCGGCCCGTTTCCTTCCCGTCGTTGCCAAGAACCCTCTGCCGGCAATGGGTTTCCGTGGTGAAGCCGACCGACAGGACTGTCAGTAAATTGAAAGCGATGATAAGGACAAACCCCGACCGATAGGCGGCCAGGCCGTAGATCCGGACGTCGCCGGCAAGCGCCCCCTGCCAGTTGCGGTCAAGCAGCCAACCGATGGCCGGTTGGAGAATCATCGCCCCGAGAATCGAACCCATATTGTAGATGCCGGCGGCTGTACCGGCAAACCTGGGCGGTACGGATTCCTTCACGAAGGCGAATCCGACGGTGACGGACCCCGCAGACAGGCCCACAAGGATGGCCAGAGAGACGAGCAGCCAGAGGGGAATTCCGGTACAGAAGAGCATCGGAATCCAGGCGAGGGAAGCAACAATCGAGCCTATTTGCATAACGGGTTTGCGCAGGCCGATCCGGTCCGACAGGACACCCAGCAGGGTGGCGCCCACCGCATAACAGATCAGCAGGGTCGATGTGATCGCCGAGCTTGCGGCTGTCGATATACCGTGGAGGGTTGTAAAAAAAGGGACACCCCATAACCCCGCAAAGGCGAGAACCGGACCCGTCAAACCGCAGCCGACGAGGGAAA
>PNOO01000244.1 GCA_013824905.1 Syntrophus sp. (in: bacteria)
GCGGCGTCCGATGGTCCTATGCCTCAGACCAGAGAGCATATCCTCCTGGCCCGGCAGGTTCAGGTTCCCTATATCGTCGTTTACATGAACAAAGTTGATCTCGTGGATGATCCTGAACTTCTGGATCTCGTTGAGCTGGAACTGAGGGAGCTCTTGACGGCTTATGAATTTCCGGGTGATGACCTTCCCATCATCAGAGGATCGGCGTTGAAGGCACTCGAGGCCGACGACCCGAATTCTCCCGATGCAAAATCCATCTGGGAGCTTCTGGAAGCCGTCGATACCTACATTCCGATGCCGGTTCGCGATCTGGACAAGCCGTTTTTGATGCCGGTCGGCGATGTCTTTACCATTTCCGGCCGCGGTACGGTCGTCACAGGCCGCGTCGATCGCGGGATCGTCAGGACCGGTGAGGAAGTCGAAATCGTCGGTATCCGTCCGACCTTCAAGACCGTGTGCACCGGCGTCGAGATGTTCCGCAAGACCCTCGATGAGGGCCGGGCAGGCGACGATGTCGGGGTGCTCCTTCGCGGCACGAAACGCGAAGACGTGGAAAGAGGGCAGGTCGTTGCGAAGCCGGGTTCCATTACACCGCATACCAAATTCAAGGCCCAGGTCTATGTCCTGACAAAGGAAGAAGGCGGCAGGCATACCCCCTTTTTCAACGGCTATCGCCCGCAGTTCTATTTCCGGACCACGGACGTGACGGGAGTGGCCAATCTGCCGGAAGGCGTTGAAATGGTCATGCCCGGTGACAATGTGGAACTGGAAGTGAGTTTGATTACCCCGATTGCCATGGAAGAGCAGCTCCGATTTGCCATCCGCGAAGGTGGCAGGACGGTTGGCGCCGGCATCGTCAGCAAAATTATTGAATAGAATGCATCAGAAACAGGTTGAATGACACCATGAAAGATCAGAAAATAAGGATTCGTCTGAAAGCGTATGACTATAAGCTGCTGGACCGTTCAGTGGAAGATATCGTAGAGACGGCTAAGCGGACCGGCGCCCGCGTGGCAGGCCCTATCCCGTTGCCGACCGAGATCAATAAGTACTGTGTGAATCGGTCGCCGCATGTGGATAAGAAGTCGAGGGAACAGTTCGAGATCAGAACGCATAAAAGGCTGATCGATATTGTTGAGCCGACTCAGGCGACTGTGGATGCCCTTATGAAACTCGATCTTTCCGCGGGTGTGGATGTTGAAATCAAACTCTAAAAGAGAAAGATGATGACAAAAGGATTAATCGGCAAAAAAATAGGGATGACCCAGGTATTCTCCGACGAAGGGATGTCCGTCCCCGTGACGGTCATAGAGGTGGAACCTTCCGTAGTCATTCAAAAGAAGACCAAAGAAACGGACGGCTATGAAGCCCTGCAGCTTGGTTATGGGCGCATCAAGCAGAAAAGTGTGACCAAGGCCCTTCAGGGGCACTTCCGGAAGGCGGATAAGGGACTGTTCCGTATTCTCAGAGAATTCAAGATGGATATCGAGGGTTGTGAACCGGGACAGGAGATGAAGGTCGAGGTGTTCGAGCCGGGGGATTATGTAGACATTGTCGGAACAACAAAAGGCAAGGGATTTGCCGGCGTTGTTAAACGTCATGGATTCCGCGGCGGTAGGGCGACGCATGGATCGATGTTTCACCGAGCGCCCGGTTCTATCGGCGCCAGCGCCGATCCCTCGAGGGTTTTCAAAGGGACAAAGCTCCCCGGCCGTATGGGGAACGAGAGAAAGACCGTGCAAAACCTGCAGGTATGGGCCGTCAGACCGGATCTCAATGTCATCCTGGTTAAGGGTGCTGTTCCAGGGAGCAAGAACGGATTTCTGCTGATCAAGCAGGCGATAAAAAAGAGTTAACGGGAGCACGATTGTAAGGTGAAAAAATGCCAGTAGCAGGTGTGTACGATATTGAAAATAACCGTATCTCAGAGATAGATCTGAGCGATGCCGTTTTTGGGGCGGCGGTGAATGAGGATGCCATATACGAAGTGGTCAGGATGCAGATGGCTTCGAGGCGCAAAGGGACCGCCTCTACCAAAGGCAGGAGCGATGTCCGCGGCGGCGGGAAAAAACCGTGGCGCCAGAAGGGAACGGGCCGCGCCAGAGCAGGTCATTCGCGATCTCCGATATGGAGAGGCGGGGGAATCATATTTGGACCTACGCCGCACAGCTATTCGTATAAGCTTCCCAAAAAGGTGCGACGGGTGGCGCTGATATCCGCCCTGAGTATGAAGCTCAAGGAAGAGAAGATGATCATCCTGAGGGATTTTCCTATGGAGGAAATTAAAACCAAAAGATTCCGAGAGGTGATCGAACGCTTTGGATTGGGCAAAGTCCTTTTCGTCATCGACGGATCGCAGCCGATTCTTGAGAAATCATCGCGCAATATCAAGGAGGTTAAAATGGTCAGGTCCGAGGGGATCAATGTCTACGACCTGCTGAAATACGACCATGTTGTCCTTTTGGAACCCTCTATTAAGAAAATTGAAGGGGCGTTGGTATCATAATGGAACTGCATCAGATCATAAAAAAGGCGTTGATCACGGAAAAGAGCACGATTGCCAGGGACGCTCAAAATCAGTACAACTTCGAGGTTCATCTCCGGGCCAATAAGATAGAGGTGAGTCGAGCCGTAGAGAAGCTCTTCAAGGTCAAAGTTCTGAATGTGCGGGTCATGAATGTCCCCGGTAAGAAGAAACGAACGGGAAAGATCATCGGTGAAAGACGCTCTTGGAAGAAGGCGATAGTGACCCTCGCTCCGGGTAACCGTATCGAGGCAATGGACGGCGTATAACCTGTCTTTTTTTTCAGGATGAGGGCAGGAAGAAGAATGAGGATTTAAGGGGATGGGAATTAAAAAGTACAAACCGACGTCACCGGGAAGAAGATTCCAAACCTGTTCGGATTTTAAAGAGTTGACCGGCGCGACGCCTGAGAAGAGCCTTCTTGGCCCTATCAAAAGATCGGGGGGCCGCAATTGCTATGGAAGGATGACGAGCCGTCACATCGGCGGGGGACACAAACGTCGCTACCGGTTGATCGACTTCAGACGGGACAAGGAGGATATCCAGGCGCGGGTAGCCTCGATTGAATACGATCCCAACCGTTCGTCGCGGATCGCTCTTCTGAACTATGTTGATGGCGAAAAGAGATATATCATCGCCCCATCCAAGATCGGGGTGGGCGACTCCGTGGTCAGCGGGGAAAAGGCCGATATAAAGCCCGGCAATACCCTCCCCCTGAAGAATATTCCCCTGGGTACACTGATCCATAATCTGGAACTCAAGGTCGGCAAGGGGGGGCAGTTGATTAGATCAGCGGGCGCATATGGCCAGCTGATGGCTAAGGAAGAGGGATATGCCCAGGTTCGACTTCCCTCCGGCGAGGTCAGGAAGGTGTTCATGGAATGCAAGGCGACCATTGGACAGGTCGGAAATATTGACCATGAAAACATCAGCATCGGCAAGGCGGGACGGACTCGTTGGCTTGGCAAGCGGCCCAAGGTCAGAGGGGTGGTGATGAACCCGGTTGATCATCCCATGGGAGGCGGTGAAGGGAAATCATCCGGCGGACGTCATCCCTGCACCCCGTGGGGTGTGCCGACGAAGGGCCATAAGACGAGAACAAATAAAAGTACAGA
>PNOO01000245.1 GCA_013824905.1 Syntrophus sp. (in: bacteria)
CGGGAACGAGGTACGGTCAGACGACGACACCGACGATTTACACCGACTGGGGGCAGTCCGCCCATGCGGGCAAGATACTGCGGGCCAAGTATGCCGCCGCTGCCGGTAAATCAGGGGCGACACAGGTGGATTCCGTCATGATTTCCGGTGTCAGCGAAGCCGATGCCGCCGCCAACTATCCCTCCGTAGACGCATCCGGAGCGGCGATTACCATTACACGCGTAACCTCCACCGGCCCTGGCTGGGCTCATTATCAGTGGGAAAGGACCCTGAATGCCGCCGGTGCGAGTGACCGGGGCGCCTGCCAGAGATGCCATACGGCGACCGGCGCTGCCAATTTCCTTAGCAATCCTGTTACATATGACTTCAAAAATAATGATTTTTCCCATATGGTCGGTTGGGTGAAGGCCTCGGCGGGGAAGGCGACAACGCCGTCACCGCAGCAGGAAGTCCTCTACTGCTGGGGCTGCCATAGCAACGCCGGCACCGGGGCACTGCGCAACCCGGGCGCCCTTACGTTCGAATATACGAACAAAGCGACGGTCAAGTATCCCGACATCTCCGGCTCCAATGTATGCATGAGCTGTCACACCGGCCGAGAAACCGGCGACAGCATCAAGAACGATCCAAGTACGACAGGTGTTCGCAGCTTCCTCAACTCGCACTACCTGGCCGCCGGCGGGCAGCTCTTCGGAACCTCGGGCTATCATTACGCCGGGCTGAATTACGCCAATCCGTCGTATTTCGCTCACGACAAGATCGGAAGCTCCGCCGCCCCGGGCACCGGTTCGAACGGTCCCTGCGCAGGGTGCCATATGTCGACGGGCAACTCTCACCTCTTCACCAACGTGACCAAAAGCGCGAGCGGCACCGTTACGGCCATCACCAGCAAGGCCTGTGCCACGTGCCATTCCGGCAACTACGCCCTCACCCCGGCCAAGCTGACCGAGGAGGAGGAGGAATACAAGGACGCTATCGAAGCCGCCAAGGCGGCAATGGCCGGCAAGGGGCTGTTCTTCATTGCGGCGCATCCCTACTGGTATAAAGATCCCGCCGGGGGTTCGGCCAATGCCTTCACGAATTGGGCGGGCGTGTACGGCCTTGCCAAATGGAAGGACGTCATGGGTGCCGCCTTCAACATCAACCTCTTGATTCACGATCCGGGCGGATATGCCCACAACCGGTACTACGTCAAGCGGCTGCTGTGGGATTCCATCGATTTGATCACCAACGGAACCCTCGGCGACATCAATATGACCGCGACGATAGACGGACTGGCCTCGCTTACCGCCGCGCAAAAGGCCGGCGCCAAGACATATCTGGGGACGGCCAGGCCGTAAACGAAAATTAAACCGCATCAGTGATACTGATGCAAAGATGAATAAGGCCGGTCTCCCGAAAGGGGGCCGGCCTTATGTTTTGATCTACATAGAATCAGATGTGAAACCGGGAGCGCCGTGAAGACGACCCGGCTTGTAGGCAGGAGTCAGGGTTGAAGCAAAAAGCGGGTCTCTTTGTGCTGTTAAATCCTCCCGCAGAATACCCCGTCTTGTGGACGGTGCTGAATGCGGAGCGGGTGCAAGGGGGATGCAATCCCCCTCATCAAGTTTTTTTAAGATGCCCCGCCCCGTGGACCGGGTAATTCACTTCCGGGGTAATCCCCGCCCTGTAAGCGGGGATTACAGGGCGGGTTACTTCACGACCCGGATGCTTTCGGCGAAGATGATCTTGTCGAAGGTCCTCTTGAGCGTTTTACTCTCGAATTTTTCCATCGGTTTTGAGTCGGGGAATTCCACGATGTCCCCCTTGCTGATCTTGGTCTTGAGGGCGGCAATCCAGAGCTTCTGTCCCTTTTCCTCCACTTCCAGATACGTGTAGCTTCCCGCCTCCATCACCTGCAGGACTTTTCCCTTGTGGCCGGTGCCGGCGGGGGTTTCCTTCAACCTCAAACTAGCGTGAGGGTCACCGCCCGGAGTGGCGCCGACGGGTGGCTGTAAGGCGGAAGCTTTCGGTGTTGCCTGGGGTTCAGCGGCCTTCGGTTCAACCGCTTGCGGGGCGATCGGCTGTGGAGCAACGGTCTGAGCCGCAACCGTTGGAGCAGGCGCTTTACCGGTCTCCTCTTTCTTCTGACAGCCTACCGCTGTGAGCATGAAGGCGGCAAGAAGTATGACAATCGTTTTTTTCACAATAGTCCTCCTTTTGATTTATTGTTCGTCAGCTCCTACCACAGAATCGAATCCCTTTTCAATGAGATAAATTTGTCCCCGGGCGACGTCCTCCCAGATGACCTTTCACTGGAAGGAAGGGAAGTTCACCTGACGAAACACATCAAGAAAGTCCTTGACCGTCCGGACAATCATGAGGTATTTTCACATAAAATAAAGAACTTGGGTTCCGGGAGGCGTCATGTCAATACTTCTTACGGCACGGGCTGAGCAATTTTCTGATAGGACTGCGATGATCGCTGCAGAGGGAAGTTTCACGTATCGCCGGCTCCTTGAGGCATCCCATCGGGTTGCCTCTTTTCTTTTAGCCGGCGTAAAAGACCTGCAGGAAAGGCCGGTCGCTTTTATTGCCCCTCCCGGGTTCCATTATGTTGCTCTGCAATGGGGAATATGGCGAGCCGGAGGGATTGCGGTTCCTCTGTCTCTGTTTCATCCCAGGCCGGAGCTGGACTACGTCCTGGGAGACACGAATCCGGCGGCGGTGATCGCCCATCCGGATTTCGAGCCTCTCGTTGGATCCCTGGCGAGGGAGCGAGGGATAAGATTCGGTCTGTGCACCGAGGCGCTGGACTGTCCTCCCGGTCCGCTTCCCCTCGTTTCGCCGGAGCGGCGGGCCATGATCCTCTACACGAGCGGCACGACCGGCAAGCCAAAGGGTGTCGTCACGACCCACTCCAATCTCACCGCCCAGATTACCAGCCTTGTTTCTGCCTGGGAATGGACGGCGGAGGACCGGATCATGAACGTGCTGCCTCTGCATCACGTCCACGGCATCGTGAATGTGCTGGCGTGCGCCTTCTGGGTGGGCGCCGTCTGCGAGATCCTTCCCCGGTTCGACGCCGGAGAGGTATGGACTCGCATCGCCTCGGGGGGACTGACGCTCTTCATGGCGGTCCCCACCATTTACGTAAAACTGATCGATGTATGGGAGAAGGCGTCCCGCGCGGACCAGATGCGGATGTCGGAAGGGTGCGCGCGGATGCGGCTTATGGTATCCGGTTCCGCGGCTCTTCCGGTCAGCGTCCTTTTGCGGTGGAAGGAGATCACCGGACATATCCTCCTGGAGAGGTACGGCATGACCGAGATCGGCATGGGGCTTTCCAACCCGCTGCATGGGGAGCGGCTTCCCGGTCATGTCGGGATGCCCTTGCCCGGCGTTGAGGTGAGGCGGATGAATGAAAAAGATGAGCCAGTCAAGCCGGATGTCCCGGGGGAGATCCAGGTCCGGGGTAAGACAGTCTTTCTCGAGTACTGGGGAAAGCCGGCCGATACAAAAAAAGCTTTTCGGGAGGGGTGGTTCCTGACCGGCGATGTGGCCGTGGAGGAGCGGGGGAGTTATCGGATTCTTGGGAGAAGCAGCGTGGATATCATCAAGACCGGCGGA
>PNOO01000246.1 GCA_013824905.1 Syntrophus sp. (in: bacteria)
GGCATCCTGATCGGCCAGGTAATCGCTCCCCTTGACCGTGTCGAAGGTGTGCTTCTCCCAGGAGTCGTCCCGGCTGTCGGGGTTGTTGGTCAGGGGGGCGTTGATGCCGCCCTGGGCGGCGATGGAATGGGAACGGGTCGGGTAGACCTTGGAAACGAGCCCCACATTGAACCGGTCGCACAACCCGACGGCCGCCCGAAGACCCGTCAGACCGCCGCCGACAATGAGAATATCGTGACTAATCATGCCTGCTAGGACCTGACATAGAGGAAAATCAACACCACAGAGATAAGGGTTGCGGCGACATTCGCCACCCAGAACAACTGCTCCTCTTTCCGATAACCGAGGTCTATCGCTACGGTTCTAAGACCGTAGAGGCTGTGAAAGGTGAAAAGGATGAGAATGAGGATGTCCAGAACGGGATGTCGATGAAGGCTCAGGGCCCAGTCGGGTTTTTTGTCTTTTGTGAAAAGGAAATAACTGGTGAGAATTTTAATGCCGAACAGAATGATCAGGGTCACACCGCTGATACGGTGAAAAAGCCAGATAAACATACGCCCCCCAGCTTGGTGTCAAATAACGACTGCACTGCCTAACCCGCACTGCGCCTGTACGTCACGAAACGGGCCTTTGAGTAACAAGGAACTATTGCTTTGTCAAGAAAAAATTCGGTTCAGAAATCGCCCTCTAAGTCTTAATCCCCCAATGAGGCGACCATCACAGTTCTTGTTTTACCTGTACCGTTCTTTTAAAGATCAGTCTGTCGTAAAGCACAAAATCAAACGCAGCAGCCATTCCAACACCGATTGTCATATTAAGCAGGTAATAAATCTGCCAGTTTTCCATTGCGGCAAATGAAGCAATTCTCATCACGACGCCGACCAAAGCGGCAAAGTTAAAAGCGATAAACTGAACGGCAAGTCTCCCTTGCTGCTGTTTGGGCGCGTCTTTCCATGTCCACATTCGACTGACGAGAAAATTATAAAATACACTGATCTCCATTGCGATGAGGTTTGCGATATTCTTCATTAACGGGCTGACAAATCCAAGTATTTCCACAAAAAAAATCATCAATGCGGCGTTTACAACAAATGCGCTTGAACCAACCAATAGAAACCTTTTCAGCCTCTCAGGATATTGCATCTTTTTTTACCTTCAGGATCTCCTGCACCCGCCGGCCGATTTCGGCGGGGTTTTTCTCGACAACGACACCGGCCCGCTCAAGGGCCTTGAACTTCTCCTCGGCGGTGCCCTTCCCGCCCGAGATGATCGCCCCGGCGTGGCCCATCCTCCGCCCCGGGGGGGCCGTCCGTCCGGCGATGAACGAGACCACCGGTTTCGTCACCTGCCCCCGGATGAACTCCGCCGCCTCCTCTTCCGCCGTCCCCCCGATCTCGCCGATCATCACGATCGCCTCCGTCTGCGGGTCATTCTCGAACAGCTCCAGGATATCGATAAAACCGGAGCCGACGATCGGGTCCCCGCCGATCCCGATGGAGGTGGACTGGCCGATCCCGAGGCCCGTCAGCTGCCAGATCATCTCGTAGGTGAGGGTCCCGCTTCGGGAGACGACTCCCACATGACCCTCCCGGTGGATGAAATTGGGCATGAAGCCGACCTTCCCCATACCGGGGGTCGTGATCCCCGGACAGTTCGGGCCGATCAGCCGCGAGCCCGATCCTTTCAGCGCCTGTTTTACCTTGATCATCTCCGCGACGGGGAGCCCCTCCGTCAGGCACACGATAAGACCGATCCCTGCCTCGACCGCCTCGAAAATCGCATCCGGGGCAAACGCCGCCGGCGTGTAGATCCCGGAAACGTTGGCGCCCTGTCTTTCCACTGCATCGATGACGCGATGATAGACGGGAATGCCGTCCAGATCCGTTCCGCCCTTGCCGGGAGTGACACCGGCCACGACCTTTGTCCCCAGTTTCACCGACTCCCGGGTGTGGAAGCTCCCCTCCGAGCCGGTGATCCCCTGAATGACGATACGCGATTTCTGATCCAGCAATATGGCCATAGGAATATCTCCCCTCGATGCATCTCCTTATCCGATCAGAGACACGGCCTTTTGGGCCGCCTCGTACAGGCCGTCCGCCACCGTAAACCGGAGTCCCGATTCCTGCAGCATCCGCCGTCCCTCTTCCACGTTCGTTCCCTGCAGGCGCACCACCATCGGCAGTTTCATCTCGATATTTGCCGCCGCCTGGATCAGTCCGGCGGAGACGCGGTCGCACCGCAGCACCCCGCCGAAGATGTTGATGAGAATGCATTTCACGCCCGGATCGGAGGTCAGGATGCGAAAGGCCTTCTCGATCTGCTCCGGCGATGCGCTGCCGCCCACATCGAGGAAATTCGCCGGTTCGCCTCCCGCCATCTTGATCAGGTCCATCGTCGTCATCGCCAGCCCCGCTCCGTTCACCATGCAGCCGACGTTCCCGTCCAGCTTGATGTAGTTCACGGAAGCGTTCCTGGCGGCGACCTCCAGCGGCTCCTCCTCATCCGCGTCACGCAGCTCCCGGATCTCGGGATGGCGGTAAAGGCCGTCATCGTCGAAGTTGAGCTTTGTGTCCAGAGCGAGCAGTTGGCCCTGTGCCGTGATCGCCAGCGGATTGATTTCCAGAAGCGAGCAGTCTTTTTCCAGGAAGAGCCGGTACAGGTTCCGGGCGATCTCAGTGAACTGCCTGCCTTGCCCCGCATCCAGCGCCAGGCTGACGGAGAGCTTGCGCGCCTGGAACGGGCTGAATCCAACAGCGGGATGGACTGCGCATCGGACGATCTTTTCCGGATCCGCCGCCGCCACCTGCTCGATGTCCATGCCGCCCGCCTCCGAGGCCATGAATACGACGCACTCCTTCCCCCGCGACCGGTCGACTACCAGGCTCAGGTAGAGCTCCTTCCGGACGGCGGACGCCTCCTCCACCAGAACCTTGCGCACCTTTTTCCCCTCCGGGCTTGTCTGGTGGGTCACGAGCTGCATTCCGAGGATCGATCGGGCGGCCGCATACGTCTCATCGGGTGTCAATGCCGTTTTTATACCGCCGCCTTTCCCACGGCCGCCTGCATGGATCTGCGCCTTGACGACGACCTGGCCCGCCAGTTTGGCCGATATCCTGCGCGCCTCCTGGGACGTTGCGGCCACTTCGCCGCGGGGCACGGGAATCCCATAGTCCCGTAAAAGGGTCTTTGCCTGATATTCATGGATTTTCATAAGGGTCTTAGCATGGATTTGCAGCCAACGGATTCAAACGCCAAGTCCTTCGCTCAGTTTCAGTCCGAGGTCAAGGGCCTGCCGGTTCATGTCGAGGAAACTGGGGGGAATCTGGGCTTCGAGCACCTTGATAATGGATTCGGGTCGGACCAATTTCGTCAGACCGATCAAGGCGCCGAGCATACAGATGTTGAAAACGATCGGCCGGCCGATCTTCTCCATCACCGTCTCATACATCGGCAGCTCCACCTGCCGTGCATCGACCTTTTTGCCCAGCTTGACGTAACGACTGTCGGTGACAAAAAGACCGCCCGGACGAAGGATGGAAAAATAATTTGCGTATGCCTGCTGCGTCAGACATACCAGCACGTTAGGCTGGATCACCTTCGGAAAGT
>PNOO01000247.1 GCA_013824905.1 Syntrophus sp. (in: bacteria)
GTCCGGGGCCTACATGGTCGATACGATGCTGGCCAACGTGGGCAAGCATAACGCCACCCGTTTTCATTTTGAAGTGGCCCGCCTGGCCGCCGATCTGGCCGGCGGATTTCTGGCGACGCTGCCCAGCGAATACGACCTCGAAAGCGAAGACACAGGGCATTTGGTGAAGAAATACTTCTCCGGCGTGGCCGGCATCCCCACCGAAGACCGGATCAAAATCGGCCGGCTGATCGAGAGCATGACCGGAGGGACGGCTCTGGTGGAGTCGATGCACGGCGCCGGCTCCCCCCAGGCCCAGCGGGTGATGATTTTCCGGGAAGGGGATCTGGATAAAAAGATCAAACTGGCTAAGGCCCTGGCCGGGATCGCGCCGGAACACGGCCGGAAAAGCGCTTAAGCCCCCTGTCGCCTGGCCGCTTCGAGGCTGGGCGTTGGGAGCGTCTCTGCTCCCAGGTTCCCCCCCCCTTTTTTTGGTAACTCGTCTATATTTTTTCTAACTGCTTTGAGCGCAACGACGGAGCAGAAGGTGACAATATCAAGTGTTTTGTATCAGGGATGGAATGAGGTTGCCTCCAGATTTACTCTGAAGATTTTATGAGCGAAGACACCGGAGGGTTTTCTTGTTGTGATCCTTTTTAAAAATATGCTATGAGTGCGGCACCTATTGTTGTACCGAAAGGAGAAATGATATGAAGGGCGTCGTCTTAGCAGGAGGTCTGGGGACGAGGATGTATCCCCTGACCAAGGTGACCAACAAACATCTGCTGCCGATCTACAACATGCCGATGATCTATTATCCCATCCAAACCCTGGTAAACGCCGGGATCGATGAGATCCTGATCGTGACCGGCGGGAACAGCGCCGGCGATTTTCTCCGTCTTTTGGGAAACGGAAAAGAATTCGGTCTCCGCCACATAAACTACACCTATCAGGAAGGAGAGGGGGGGATTGCCGCCGCGCTCAGTCTTGCCGAATATTTCAGTGATAATGACAAGCTCGTCGTCATCCTGGGGGACAATGTCATCGAGAGAAACATCTGCTCGGCGGTGGAGTCATTCAGGGCGCAGAAAGATGGAGCCCGTATCCTGCTCAAGGAAGTGCCTGACCCTCAGCGTTTCGGGGTGCCGGTCTTCGCGGATGAGAAGATCGTCCGTATTGATGAGAAACCGTCTGCCCCCGCCTCCAACTATGCAGTCATCGGTATTTACATGTACGATCACAGGGTTTTCGATTTCATCAAAACGCTCAAGCCCTCGGAGAGGGGTGAACTGGAGATCACCGACGTCAACAACTTTTACATCCGTGAAGGAAAGATCGCCTGGGACATCCTCGAAGGGTGGTGGACCGACGCGGGGACCTTCGATTCTCTCCAGTATGCGAGTAATATGGTGGCAAAGACGGGAGCGAACAAACTCTGATCGCTTCATAAAAGTCCATGTGCTGCATTGTTCTTTCCCATTAAAATAAAGAAGAGACGGGAATAGAGAGGAGAAGCGATGATCGACGGGGTGCTGATCAAGAAATTGAAGGTGATAGCCGACGAGCGGGGACGACTGATGGAAATCCTCCGCGCTGATGACGAAATGTTTACCTGTTTCGGTCAGGTGTATATGACGACCGCCTACCCGGGTGTAGTCAAGGGATGGCACTATCACAAGAAACAGTCCGATAACATGGCCGTCGTCCGGGGGATGATGAAGATCGTCCTGTATGACAGCCGGGAGGGATCGAAGACCTTTGGCGAGGTCAATGAATTCTTTGCCGGCGTCCATAACCCGGTCCTCGTCCATATCCCGCCTCTGGTGTTTCACGGTTTCAAGTGCATTTCCCAGGAAGAGGCGATCGTCGTGAATACACCGACGGACAGTTACAACTACCGGGAGCCGGATGAGTTCCGGGTCCATCCCCACGAGAATGATATCCCCTATGACTGGGAGCGGAAGGACGGCTGATGGACGGTATCTTTTCCGGAGTATGGAGCGGCATGTCTCCTATGTTGTGGTTAAACATCATCTTTACTCTGCTGGGCGCAGCCGTAGGAAGTTTTCTCAATGTCTGCATCAGCCGGATTCCCGAGGGCATCTCCATCGTTTCCCCTTCATCCCGCTGCCCTCAGTGCGGCCATCCGATCCGTTTATGTGACAACATCCCCGTCATCAGTTATCTCTTCCTCTTGGGAAAGTGCCGGGATTGCCAGGGGAGGATCTCCTTCCGCTATCCCCTGGTCGAGCTCGTCACGGCGGCCTTCGCTTGGCTTCTCTTCCAAAAATATGGACTGACGCCGGCCTATCCGGCCGTTTTCGTCTTCGTCTGCACTCTGATCGTCATCACATTCATCGATCTCGATCAGCAGATCATCCCTCATGTCCTTACCCTGACCGGTATCCCGTTGTTTGCCCTTCTGGCCGTCTTGTTCATGGGACTTACAACCGTAGACTCCTTTCTCGGCATCATGATAGGAGCGGGCGCCCTCTATTTTGTGGCGGTGTATTTCGAAGCCCTGACGGGGAGGGAGGGAATGGGAGGCGGGGATGTCAATCTCCTTGGCATGTTAGGGGCTTTTCTTGGCTGGAAATCCCTCCTGTTCATACTCCTTGTCAGTTCGCTTATCGGGGCCGTCGTAGGGATAGCCGTGATTCTGTTCAAAGGCAAGGACATGCGGTATGCGATCCCCTTCGGCCCCTTTCTCTGCGCAGCGGCCGTATCCTACCTATTTTTCGGGGACCATCTGACCCAACTTTTCCTTTCCTTCCGGATATGAGGGTTTTTGTCAGATCAGAGTGTTCATCGGATACGGCGTTTCAGGCGGGCCAGATCCAGGATCATAATCCGGTTCCGTGAGGTCTGGACCAATCCCTTCTTGCGAAGGACATTCAATTCCTTGTTTACGCTTTCCCGCGTCGTACCGATCATACCGGCCAGTTCCAGTTGCGTTGCGCATATGGGATGGGGGGCTTCTTCCGCTGTCGCAGCCCTCTCGTAGAGTTCCACAAGCTTTCTCGCCAATCGATGCGAGACCTGTAGAAAATAGGCCTCGGTCAGCAGGTCATCGGTCCTGCGGAGACGTCGGGACAAGGCGCAGAGAATGGCCCCCAGAGCGCTCTCCTTATGCATGAGGAAGGAAAAGAAGCTGTCCCGGTCCAGGAAGTGCAGCTCTGTGTCTTCTGTTGCTTCGGCGTTTGCGGAGCGTGGCTGCCCGTCGAGGAGCGCCATCTCGCCGAAGAATTCACCCGCTCCCAGGAGCGCCAGGGTGATCTCGTTTCCCTGCCGAGTCGAAGCGAAGATCCTGATCTGACCGCGGATGATGATGTAAAGGGCGTTCCCCGCCTCCCCTCTGTGGAAAAGGACGCTTCCCTTCGGGACGGACTGGCGGTCGATCCTTTCCGCCAGGTTACTGCGGTCTTCGTCCCCGAGAGACGAGAAAATGGGGATTTGACTGAGAACGTCCGCTGGATTCATATCGAGCGCCTCTTTCCTCATAAATTCTGCCGATGCGGCAGTGGGTGCCTCTGATGGACAGAATGTACATATCACTTTATCGCAGTTGCCGCCCATAGTCAAACTTCATCCGTTTAGGGCATCAAAAGAGATGCAG
>PNOO01000248.1 GCA_013824905.1 Syntrophus sp. (in: bacteria)
GTCTGTTTTTGGTTGCTTCTGCCGGCGGCGGTCGGCGCGGAAGAGCTGATCAGGAAGGGCGATACGCTGGATCTTCAGCGCTGCATCGCCATCGCCCTGGGGAGGCATCCCAGCATCCAGGCGGCCGCCGGCGCCCTTACCGCCGGCGAAAGCCGGGTGGGCCAGGCGCGTTCCGGATTTTATCCGCAACTGAACGGGTCCGCCGGTTACAGCCGGACGGATCCGACCAGCATATCCGCAGGTCCGGTCTACAACAGCTACTCCTCCAGCATCTCCCTGACCCAGAACCTCTACGATTTCGGTAAAACATCCACACAGGTGAAGGTCCAGGAATTCAGTCGTGATTCTTTCCGTTCGGATCTCGACAGCGTCCTTATCCAGATAACCTTCGGAGTCAAGCAGGCCTACTACGGGCTTCTCCAGGCCAGACGAAACCGGGACGTCTCCAGGGAAGTCGTGGGACAGTTCCGGCAGCATCTTGAACGGGCCAAGGCGTTTTTCGAGGTCGGCACAAAACCGAAATTTGATGTGACCAAGGCCGATGTCGATCTCTCCAATGCGAAGCTGAATCTCCTCAAAGCGGAAAATGCGTTCCGTCTGAGCCTGGTGGCTCTGAACAACACCATGGGGATGCCGGAGGCGCCGGATTACGAGGTTGTGGATCAACTCCTTATCCAGAGGGAGAAAATCGATCTGGAGGAAGCGACCCGGAAGGCCTATGATCGCCGGCCGGATCTGAAGGCCATCGCCGCGAAGAAACAATCCCTGGAGCAGAGCATCGAGCTTGCCCGGAAAAACTATTATCCGTCTGTCTCGGGTGGCGCCAGTTATGGCTGGGGCGGAACGGATTTCCCCCTGGATCAGGGCTGGAGCTTCGGCGCCCAGCTGAACGTGCCCCTGTTCAGCGGATTTTCGACGAAGTATCAGGTGGAGGAGGCGCGGGCCAATCTGGACGTCATTGCGGCGAATGAGGCGTTGCTCCGGCAGACCATCTATCAGGATGTCAAACAGGCGTGGTTGAATCTCGATGAGGCGGCGGACCGGATTACGACGGCGGAGCTTTCCGTCCGTCAGGCGATGGAAAATCTCGATCTGGCCAACGGCCGTTACGCCTCGGGGGTGGGCAGCCCCATCGAGGTGACCGATGCCCTCGTGGCGGTTAGCAATGCAAAGACGGCGCATATTTCGGCGCTTTACGATTACAGGCTGGCCCAGGCGAGCCTGGAAAAGGCGACAGGAGAAAAATGAAAAAGAAGATGGTTGTTGCGTTTGTGTTAATTGTTGCGTTGGCAGCCGGCGGATGGTTTTTTTTCAAAAACAAGGGGAACGGCGTCCAGTTCCGGACGGAAAAGGTGGCTCGGGGGGATCTGCGCGCCAAGGTGACCGCCACCGGAACGGTAAGTGCGGTGACCACCGTCCTTGTCGGCACCCAGGTTTCGGGAACGGTCAAAGAGATCTTCGTGGATTACAATTCCCCGGTCAAAAAAACGCAGCTGCTGGCCCAGATCGATCCGGAGCTGTCCCAGGCAAGGGTGGCTCAGGCGAGGGCCAATCTCCAATCCGCCGAAGCCGGGGTGGAAAAAGCCTCGGCGGCCCTGCAGGACGCCAGGCGGACGCTCGACAGGAACCGCACCCTTTGGGAGCGGAATTATATTGCCCGCAGCGACCTGGATACATCCGAAACGAACCAACAGTCGGCGGCGGCGCAATTAAGTGTCTCCAAGGCCCAGGTGGAACAGGCCCGGGCAGCGCTCCGGCAGGAAGAGACCAATCTGCAGTACACCCGCATCCTCTCGCCGGTGGACGGCGTGGTCATCTCCCGGAACGTGGATGTCGGGCAGACTGTGGCCGCGAGCTTCCAGACGCCGACGCTCTTCAGCATCGCGCAGGATCTGACCCGCATGCAGATCGATACGAATGTGGATGAGGCGGATATCGGCCGGATCAAGGTCGGCCAGACGGTCCAGTTTACCGTTGACGCCTATCCTGACAGCGCATTTCCGGGAAAGGTCGCTGAAGTGCGTAACGCACCCACGACGATCCAGAACGTCGTCACCTATGACGTGGTGGTCAAGGTGGCCAATCCGGAGCTGAAGCTCAAACCCGGCATGACGGCCAATGTCTCCATCATCACCGCTTTGAAAAGGATATTCTCAAGGTGCCGAACGCGGCAATCCGTTTCAAATGGCAGCCGGCGGGCGCTGAATCGGGTCGGGGAGGCACGGGGGCGGCGGCCGCCGACCGCGCGAAAGGCGGAGGGGCGCTGAACGCGGCGAAAACCCAGGGCGTCTGGGTGCTCGATGGGAAAAAACCCCGCCGGGTGCCGGTGACCCTGGGGATCAATGACGGGAATAACACCGCTGTCATCTCCGGGGAGCTCAAGGAGGGGGATGCGGTGATCATCGAGGCGACGGGACAGGCGAAAAAGGGCGGTTCGCAAACCGGCGGTCCGAGATTCTTCTGATGAGTATGAAAAGGACGGGCATCCGCATGGCGGGTCCGGGGGACGCGGGGACGGGACAAAAACGATGGCACTGATCGAAACGCACCACCTGACGAGGATCTACGAACTGGGAGACAGCACCGTCCATGCCCTGGACGATGTCTCTTTGACGGTGGCGCATGGGGAATTCCTGGCCGTCATGGGACCCTCGGGTTCCGGTAAGTCCACTTTCATGAACGTGATCGGCTGCCTCGATGTACCGACCGGGGGGCAATACCTGCTGGAAGGGACGGATATCGGTCGCCGGGGCCGCGACGAACTGGCGGAACTCCGCAATAAAAAGATCGGATTTGTTTTTCAGGGATTCAATCTCCTTCCCCGCACCTCCGCCCTGGAAAACGTCGAATTGCCCATGCTCTATGACGGGTGCTCTCCCAGGGAACGCCGACAAAGGGCCATGGATGCCCTGAAGGCGATGGGCCTGGAAGGACGAGAGCATCATCATCCGAACCAGCTCTCCGGAGGCCAGCAGCAAAGAGTCGCGATCGCGCGCGCCCTGGTGAACCGGGCGCCATTGATTCTGGCCGACGAGCCCACGGGGAATCTCGACACCCACTCCAGCGTCGAGATCATGGAACTGGTGGTGAAACTCAACCGGGAGTCGGGGATCACGATCATTCTCGTGACCCATGAACAGGATATTGCCGCCTTCAGCCGGCGGATCGTCAAATTCCGGGACGGGCGCGTCGTCAGCGACGAGCCGGCGAAGCAGGCCGGATAGTCGACGGAGGTTTACATTATATGGATGCAGGTTGGCAACAATGCGAATGACGGGACGGAGACACGGATGATCGGCATACCATCGACTTTCAAAATATCGCTCCGCGCGCTCCGGGTCAACAAGATGCGCTCCGCACTGACCATGCTCGGGATCATCATCGGCGTGGCCGCGGTGATCACGATGCTGGCCGTCGGAACCGGGGCAAGGGAGAGGATTTCCGAGCAGATGGCAAGCATCGGGAGCAACCTCCTGATCGTCCTGCCGGGAAGCAGCACGTCCGGCGGCCTCCGGATGGGGAGCGGCACGCAATCCACCCTGACGCAGGACGACGCCGA
>PNOO01000249.1 GCA_013824905.1 Syntrophus sp. (in: bacteria)
CCCATATAGCCGCCCAGGCAGGGGCCGCAGGTCGGCAGGCTGATCACGCCCCCGGCGTCGAGGAAGATATCGAAGAGCCCCTCCCGCATCGCCTGCCGGTAGACTGCGGGTGTCGCGGGGATAATGATGAGCCGATACCCGGGAGCGATATGCCGCCCCTTCAGGACTTCGGCCGCTACGCGCAGATCCTCGATCCGGCCGTTCGTGCAGGAGCCGATGATCGACTGGTCGATACGAACGTCCCCGACCTCGCTGATCCCTTTGGCGTTGGAGGGGAGATGAGGAAAGGAGACCTGGAGCTCGATCTTCGTTACGTCAATGTCGATGACCGAATGATACACCGCGTCGGGATCAGAGGTGTAGAATGCGTATTTACGTTCAGCGCGTCCCTGGACATACGCCTCAGTAACCTCATCGGGGATGAATATCCCGTTTTTCCCTCCCGCCTCGACGGCCATGTTCGCCATCGTCAGACGTCCCTCCATCGACAGTTTCGCGATAGTCTCGCCGGTGAACTCCATCGCTCGGTAGAGGGCCCCGTCGACACCGATCCGGCCGATGGTGTATAAGATCAGATCTTTCCCGCCTACCCAGGGCTGCAGTTTTCCATGATAGACGAACTTCATCGTCTCGGGCACCTTGAACCAGAGCTCGCCTGTCATCATCGCCGCGGCCAGATCGGTGCTTCCGACCCCGGTGGCGAAGGCCCCCACCGCTCCGTAGGTACAGGTGTGGCTGTCTGCGCCGGCGACGAGGTCGCCGGGCACCACGATCCCCTTCTCCGGAAGGAGCGCATGCTCCACGCCCGCCTCGCCAACGTCGTAATAATGGGTGAGCTTCTGTTCGAGGGCGAAGTCCCGCATGAGCTTGCACTGCTCGGCCGAATCGATATCTTTATTAGGGGCAAAGTGGTCCGCGACGAGGACGACCTTTTCCCGGTCGAACACCTTGCCGCCTCCTGCCTTTCGAAAAACGTCGATGGCAATCGGCGCCGTGATGTCGTTTCCCAAGGCGATATCCACCTTCGCGTTGATCAGCATCCCGGGACGCACCTCGTCGAGCTCTGCATGCCGGCTGAGTATCTTTTCCGTAATGGTCATTCCCATCTCTTCCTTCTCCTTGGATGATTCATATATTGCTGTGACCCGCGGCTGTTTATCTTTTCCTTACCGGATCTTCTTCGTTTATGCAACCTTGACCTTCTTGATATCCTTGCTCAGCCACTCCAGGCGGTTCAGGGCGTTGATATACGCCTTGGCCGAAGCTACCAGGATATCGGGATGGGCGCCCCGCCCGACGGCGGAACGGCCGTTGAACTTGAGCTGCACAGTCGCTTCACCCTGGGCGTCGGTCCCCCCCGTCACCGCATTGACCGCGTATTTCAGAAGGGGATAATTGGTCTTCGTGATCTTCCGGATCGCCGCAAAGGTAGCGTCCACCGGCCCCACGCCGAAACCTGCCTCCTGGACCATCTGCCCGTCTACCTCCATTTGCATCGTCGCCGTCGGCACCGCGGCGTTTCCGCTCACCACATTGAGGTAGAGGAAGCGGTACTTCTCCTCGTGCCGGGAAGTCTCCTCGTAGACGATCGCCTCGAGATCCTCATCGAAGACCTCTTTTTTTATGTCGGCGAGTTCCTTAAAACGGACGAAGATCTTGTTGATCTCCTCCTCGTCCATCGCATATCCCATCTCTTTCAGGCGATTGGCGATGGCGTGGCGGCCCGAATGCTTGCCGAGGACGATATGCGTACCCGAGATGCCTACGGACTGGGGGGTCATGATCTCGTAGGTGGTCTTCTCCTTGATCAGGCCGTCCTGGTGGATGCCCGACTCGTGGGCGAAGGCGTTGGCGCCGACGATCGCCTTGTTTGGCTGGACGGTGATGCCTGTAATCTGCGTCAGGAGACGCGATGCCTGATGGATATACTCGGTCTTGATCCCTGTATGAAGATTGAAGAGGTCTTTCCGGGTCTTGATGGCCATGACGACCTCCTCCATCGCGCTGTTCCCCGCTCTCTCCCCGATCCCGTTGATCGTGCATTCCACTTGACGCGCCCCGTTTTTCACGGCGGCGAGCGCATTGGCCGTCGCCAGACCCAGATCGTTGTGGCAGTGGACGGAGATGACCGCCTGACGGATGTTCGGCACCCGCGAGAAGAGCGTCGCGATCAGGTCGCCGAACTCCTCCGGGATGGCATAGCCCACCGTGTCCGGGATGTTGACCGTTGTCGCGCCTGCGGCAATGACCGCTTCGACCATCTCGCAGAGATACTCTCTGTCGCTCCGGGTCGCGTCCATCGGGGAAAACTCCACATTCCTGGTGTAACCGCAGGCATGGGCGACTGCCGCAACGGCCTCTTTGAGGACCTCGGCGCGCGTCTTCCGGAGCTGGTATTTAAGGTGGATGTCCGACGACGAGATGAAGGTATGGATCCTGGGCGCTGCCGCCCCGGCGATGGCCTCCCAGGCGCGTTCGATGTCGGCCGTATTCGCCCGGGCGAGCGCCGCGATCTGACAGCCCCGGACCTCCCGGGCGATCTGCTGCACGGATGCAAAGTCGCCGTCCGACGCCACCGGGAAACCGGCCTCGATGATATCCACACCCATTTTTTCGAGCTGGCGTGCGATCCGCAGTTTTTCGTCCGGATTCATGCTCGCGCCGGGCGATTGCTCGCCGTCCCGAAGTGTCGTGTCAAAAATAAAAACCCTCTCTCCCGCTCCCTCCATAGTTGACTCCTTTCACGCGGAATAAAAAAGGCCATGGGTTCGTCGCCCATGGCCTTTAAGATTTTGATCTTTTGATCGGTTGTTACGAAAATCTTACATACGACGGGCGGCGGGACCTGTTTGGCAGGCAAAGAAGAGCGAGGCCCAAAAGATTGGGCAGCAAAACGATACCGATGATGTTCGCTCTGCGTGCGGCCGCTGTCATTTCAAGAAAACCCTCCACCTAAGCCTCCGGTCGTTCCGGAAGGGTGTATTACTAAATCAAATCGCAGATCCTGTCAAGCAATTTTTGAAAAAATGTCAGTAACACGTAAATTGTCCGGGTTTGTAGCACAGGATCTGTCCGGTTTAGGATGGTCACCGTTGGCGGAACTGAAAAGGGGGCATCATCCAGGAGGGGAGGAGGGCGCCTGGACCTCCCGGATGATCCCCCTGTTGTATTTAATAGATTACCATCTGCCCCGGCCGGCCTCCGACCCGCCGCCCTGGCAGCCGCCTCCGCCGCAGGCACCGGGCCCGAAACCGCTCATCATGCCGCCCCCGTGCCTCGGCCCATTCCCGCGACCGGCACTGTAACCGGCAGCGAAGGATTTCGCTTTCTCCTGCTGCGCCGGCGTAAGAACCTTCAACGACTCCAGACGGAATGCCGTCATTTTGTCCTGCATCTGATCCCGCACCGACCTCATCTCCTTCTGGGCCGCCGTGATCTTTCCCTGATCCGGATTCGGCTCCAGCCAGAGCTTCCTCAGCTCATCCCGTTTGGCAAACATCTGCTCCTGAAGCGGTTTGATGTCCTTGGATTGGGCATCCC
>PNOO01000250.1 GCA_013824905.1 Syntrophus sp. (in: bacteria)
TAAGTTTGTATACATAAACAATAAGGAGCCTGCATGATCAAGTCCGCATACCGGGTGATTCAGATTCTTGAGGCCGTGGCGCTCAGCAGTGGAGGGCTGAGGCATGCCGAGATCGCGCAAAACCTTCAGATCCCCAAGGGGAGTCTTTCCCTGCTTTTGGCGGATCTGGTCGCCCAGGAATACGTCACCCTGAAGGGGGACGGGAAAAGGTATTTGCTGGGGCCCCAGGTCCTGGTCCTTGCCAGGCATTACATTGCAGGTCTTGACCTGGTGCAGATCGGCCGCCCTGTTGTCAAGGAGCTGGTCGTCCGGACCGGAGAATCGGCGGAGATCGCCATGCGAAGAGGGGACGAGGTCATCATTGTCTGCCGTGAGGTTTCTTCCCGTTCCCTGAGTTCGTGTATGCAGATCGGGGATCGGGCCCCCCTTTACGCAACGGCATCCGGGAAGGCCATCCTCGCCCACCTCCCATCCGAAGAGATCGAGGCCTATCTTTCCAGCGGGAAGTTTCAATCCCTCACCAAGAAGACAGTCACCGACCCCAGAGCGTTGCGCGGTGAGTTGGAGGCGATCCGTTCAGGTGCTGTCGCCTATTCCTGCGAAGAGCACAGTGAGGGCATTGTTGCGATGGCCCTGGCGGTGTTCGGTTTTGACGGGCTGGTGGTCGGATCGATCGTTGTGCCGATGCCCTCGATACGATTCAACCGGCAAAAGGATAAGGTGATCGAGCGGGGACTCCGCGACCTCTCCCTCCAGATGTCTCGTCAGCTGGGCTTTACCGATCGCTTCAACGGGTCGAAGGCCATCGGGAAACGAGGAAATGCGACAACCCTCTAAGGATGAGGGTAGTGATGTTCATTTACATTTTTGGGAGCGAAAGCGGAATAGGCGTTTTGTATGGTTTGTATCTGGAGGGAAGCATTATGAAGAAGATCGATTTTGAGACCCATTTTGTCACCAAGGAGTATGTGAAGGCGATGAAGGAAAACCAGGGGTACCCACGGTATGGAGGGGATCCCCAAACCGGGAATCGCCGGCTGTACTATACCCCCGATGTCGGAGAGCCCCTGCGGGATGTCATTCTCAACAAATTGCTCGATCTCGATGAAGGCAGGATCGCGCTGATGGACAAGGCGGGGGTGGATGTGCAGGCGCTGAGCCTGACGTCGCCGGGTGTGGAGCAGTTCGAGCCCGCCCTGGGGAAGGCCCTCGCCAGAGAGACCAATGACGCCCTCCATCAGGCGATTCAGAGACATCCGGACAGATATCTCGGTTTTGCTGCAGTTGCAATCCAGGATCCGGTGGCCGCTTCGGAAGAACTCGAAAGGGCGGTGAAAAAGCTCGGTTTCAAGGGATGGAAAACCCATTCCAATTACGGAGGCAAATACCTCGATGACGAGGAGTTCTGGCCCATTCTGGAGACGGCCGAGAGGCTCGATGTCCCCGTCTATCTCCATCCCGCTTTGCCCGCCATTCCGCAACTCCACAAATACGGGTTTGCCCTGGCCGGAGCTCCGTTCGGATTCGGGATTGAAACGGCGATCTGCATGATGCGGCTGATCTACAGCGGAGCCCTGGACAGATACCCGCGGCTCAAGATTTTCCTGGGTCACCTGGGAGAGGGGATGCCTTTTCTGATGCAGCGCATCGACTTTGCCTACGTCAGGCCGTGGTTCGATCCGGAGGCGAGGCCCAAGCTGGACAGAAAGCCGAGCGAATATTTCAGAGAAAACGTCTTTGTGACTACGAGCGGCAACTATCTCCCGGCAGCCTTTCATTGCACCAGGGAGGTCCTGGGGATCGATCGTATTCTCCTTGCTACGGACTACCCGTACGAGGATCCGGAGGAGTGTCTGCAGTTCCTCGCGGGCCTGCCCTTGAGCAATCAGGAGCGGAACAAGATCTACTATGAAAACGCCGCACGACTGGGGATCACCGCCTGAGATCGGCCGGGTGGGGGGAGGCCCCTCCGCGGGTATGGGCCAAAATCCCCTTCATGAGGAGGGGGAGGGGCAATTCCTGGCCTCACAGAGCCGTGCGGGCGTCGACAGAATGGAGAGATGAACGTCCGGAGTGAGCCCGGCAGGAAGAGAAATTTGTGCGGGTCCACTGAGAAGCCGGGTCGGCGAATTCTGTCTTAAGGCCGCAACGCATGCCCGAACGGACTTTTACAGAGGCGTGGCAAGGATTCTGGATGCCGTCGTGGCCATGGAGATGCGGTATCTGGGCGACAGGGTCCGGTAAGGGGAGAGCCGTCTCGCCAAATACGCAGGATGTTCGTTTTCCCGGGACCGCATTCCAGGGTTTGCCGCACAGACGGGGCGTAAAAACAGGTTTTTAAATTTTTCAACATTTTCAAGAAAAGGAGGACAACCAATAATGGCAGCACAGACCCAATGGATGACCACAGAGTATCCGGAAGTCGTATTTGAAAACACCAACGTCGGCAGACTCAAAAAGGAGATCTGGGATGCCTCCGGAGAGGAGATCGACAGGATCCTTCAGGATTACGGCATTCCGGCCGATTCCGAACTCGGTAAACCGGGATGCTATATCCAGAACACCCCCCGGGTGCGCGTCATTGAAAAGCGCAGAAAGAACGATGTCGTGCTGGTCCCCATCGGCTGTACGGAGAATCACGGCATGCATGCCAACAGCGGCCTGGACACGTTCATGGTGACCCAGATCTGCGAAGGCGTCAGGCGCTACACGGCCAAGCAGGGCCGAGAGGTTGTCCTTGCCTTTCCGCCTCTCAACTACGGTGGTCATCCGTATCACCATATCGGTATGCCCGGGACGGTCATCATGCCCGAGGAGGTGGTCCGGGACACGGTCATCTATACGCTTCTGGGCCTCTGGGACGATGGTTTCCGCAAGATTATCCTGTTGAATAACCATGGCCACCTGTGGATGCTGGAGTCTGCGGTCCAGGAGTTCTTCAAGCGGTTTGAATTGCCGGCGCTCGTGACGACCGTCGAATGGCACCGAGCCGTCCGTGAGTTCTTCTACCCGACTCCCAGAGATCAATCCATGACGACGCATTTCGTCCATGCCGACGAGGCCGAGACCTCCGTCGCACTACTGCTCTTCAAGGAGATGATCGACATGGGCGTGGTGGTCGATGCGCAGTCGACGAACTACACGCTGGGCGCCCATTACGACACCTCTGTGGATTCCTTCCGACGTCCGCAGGGGTGGGCTCAGGGACAGGGACACAACGCGATCGAACGGTTCGGTACGCCCGAGGCCGTCGTCGGCTACCCTTCCAGGGGCACCGCCAAAAAGGCCAAGCGACCGATCGCGGCCGTCCTGAAGTACCTGACTCTCATGATCGATGAGATTCTCGAAGCCTATCCGGTCGGGCAAGTGCCTCCGATCGAGAAATTCACCTTCCGTTCGCGGGAGGAGATCGCCGCGTGCCTCAAGGAGCCCATGAGCGAAGGTTGGAAATCCGTCCATGAGCTTCACAAGATCGGCGTGTTCTAAAAGGGTGTGACGTAGACGGTTGTATAGCAGGAGGGGTTCTGCAAGTCAAATAAC
>PNOO01000251.1 GCA_013824905.1 Syntrophus sp. (in: bacteria)
TACAAGGTCTCGGCGCTCGAGATCGAGGAGATCCTGAGGACCCACCCGGATATCAAGGAGTGCGCAGTCGTGGGGATCCCTGATGCGGTCTGGGGTGAGCGGGTTGCAGCGGCGCTGGTGGTACACAAGGGGGCGAGTCTGGATATCGGCTCGCTCAGGGAATGGGCCAAGGAGCGTCTTGCCACGTACAAGATTCCCAAAGGGGCGCTCCTGGTGGAGGAACTGCCCAAAAACGCCATGGGAAAGGTCTCCAAGCCCGCGTTAAAGGCGCTGATGGAGGGGAAAAATGTTTAAGTCATTGACCGCCCGAGCCATTATCCCGGTGACGGTCTCCGTGACGGGTTTCGTCATCGTCTGCTGCATTCTTCTCTATTCGCTCATGAAGACGGATATGATAAACGAGGTGATAAGGTTCGAAACCAATCAGGCGCAAACCATAGTTAAGTCCACACGTTATGCCATGCGTCATGACGATAGGGAGTCCCTGGCCAATATTATTGATAATATCGGCACCCAGCAAGGGGTGGAACATGTGCGCATCTTCAACAAGAAGGGGCTCATCATGTTTTCCAGCAACCACAAAGAAACGGGAAAGCTCCTGGACAAGAATGCCGCCGGCTGTATCGAGTGCCACAGCGGTTCCGTTCCCGCCGCCACCCTGGGCGATATGAAACAGGCGCGTCGTTTTGCCAATGAAAAGGGAAAAGAGGTCATCGCCATCACCACCCCCATTTACAACGAACCGGACTGTTACCAGGCTGCCTGTCATGTCCACAAGGCGGAGCAGAAGATCCTCGGCACTCTGGATATCGGTCTGTCCGCTGCGCCTCTGGTCAACAATCTTACGGTCATGAGAAACCGCATGGTGATCTTCAGTCTTATGGTTCTTCTGGTCACAGTGGGGGGCGTGGCGGCCCTGCTGAGACGGTATGTCTTCATCCCTCTGAGATTACTTGTTGATTTTACGGAGAAAACCATCCAGGGGAGTGAGCAGGAAATCCCTCCGTTCGGAGAGGAAATTGAAAAACTTGCCGGTAATATCAGGCGCATTGTCAAGGAATTGAACAGCACCCGGCGGGAAACGGCGCGATGGAAAAAGGAGGAATGAATCGCCCGGTGGAAGAAATGGCTCCGCCGGGCTTCAGACAAAACCACGCCCGGCTCCGGAAGGAAACGCTCGCCAAGATCCGTGTACTGCAAAGAAAATTTACGACAGAGCTTCTGTCCGCCGTCCTTTTTCTTCTCTTGAGCATCGCCGCGCTATACGATTTTGCTTTTTTCCCTTCCCTTCCGGAGAGCATCAGGGCGGCACTGGGCAGACCCCCTTCGGTCAACATGATCGGCGCCTTACTCCTCATTTATGTATTCTCCGGCATCCTCCTCATCCTCTCCCGCATGATGAGCGGTTCAGGAAAGTACGGCGGCGTCAACCATGTGGGTTTTATCGCCGGATTTTATTTCTTTTACCATTTTTCAGGCAAACTTCCGGAGAACTTCTGGGCGGTGTTTGTGGCGGGGGTGACGATCCTTGGCTTGGAGAGTTACCACCTGTGGATATATTGTTCGGAGGAGATCGATAAGGAGAAGGAAGTTTTGGCGTTGCTCGACGCGAGACCGGGAGGGCAGGGGGATGGGGATTGATTACGGACAAGAAAGAATATGCCGAAAGCTGCGAATTACCCCTGAAACAGGACAAAGGGTCATTTTGACATCCGAAAACACCGCTTTCTCGGCGGTGATAAGGGGCGAAATAAAACAGGCGGGATTTTTCTTCCATATACCGGGAAGCCCCGCCTTATGATATAAATAAAAAGATGCGCTATTTGGTCAATACCTCGACCTTGGCCCTTGCGTTCAGCTCACTGAGCCAGGCATCCTTGGTCAAGCCCTTTTCCTGCGTCCCTTTGGCGATGAGCTTGGTAATCAGGGCATCCTTTTCCATCCGTTTTTCGAAGTTGGCCGGACTCATGCCGTGATTTTTCAGAAAGCCCTCAAAATCCTTATCGGAAAGATTCAGTCCCTTTTTTATGCCGGCAATTCTATCGGCGATCTCCTGCTGAGAGACGGTGATCTTTTCTCTCCCGGCTTCCGTCACCAGGACTTTTTCCTGAATCAGGCTGTTGAGGATTTGCATCCTCAGCTCCGCCATGGCCGCCTTGCCTGCCGGGCTGGAAGTATCCATCTTACCGCCTTGCCCGGACATTTTATTATAGACCTCAAATTTCTGGTCCACTTCCTCTGTGGTTATCTTTACTCCGTTGACGATGGCCGCGGTTGAACCACCCTTTATCGGATTGGGCAGCACGCCTGTGAACATCAACAGGGCGACACCTCCAACCATCACAAGGAAAATAGAGAGGATGGCGTAGACATTTTTCCGCCCCCTCCGCTCTTCCTGAGGGGAATCTTTTTCTTTTTCGTTTACTTCCTTCAATTCATTGCCGCATTCTCCGCAGATCGCGATTCCGCTTTGCAGAGTGCTGCCGCAGATGGGACATGTTGATTTTTCCATTTTGTTATCCCTCGTTTCTTTATATATTGATGAGGTGCCCTATGCCACAGGAAACGGATAAAGTAAAGGTAAAAAACTGGCGCTGAACCGGAGCTCAACGCCAGTTAAACGTAGGAACTGTTGCAAGGAAATTACTTCTTATGGCATTTGGCGCAATCGGCTTCGGCCGTCGAGCTAAAGGCCTTCTTGCCGTCGTGACAGACCGTGCAATACTTAGCCTCGGCATGGTCCGCCTTGGTTATCTTTGCTTCTTTCTTCATCTTGAAGACTTTTGTATGGCAGGAGTTACACTTCGTATCTGGCACCTTCATGTGCGTTTCATGGCTGAAGAGGACCGCTCCCTTCTCCTTGGATTCATACTTGACATCCCCTCCGCCTACTTTTTTCTGAGCGAAGGCCGCACCCAGGGCCGCAAAGCAGATAATGCAGACGCTGACTATCAAAATCCTCCAGAATTTATTGCCCACTTTCTCACCTCCTTTCTTTTAATTTTCCCTTTAATTGACGTATTGTCGGGACGAAAAACATTACTATTTTTTATTTTATAATCAAGGGAGAGATACGTCAAGAAAAAACAAAAAACAAAAACGCCATTATCTTGTTGGGGGGCTATCTTCAGAACTACGGCGCCTTCCCAAAAAGAAATATTTTCACGATCGGGGCCAGGGTTGCTTATCGGGGGAATAAAAGATGTTGACGGACCCTGCCGACTTTCTTATAGTTCTTCCATTGGGAAGGGGTTATTGCCTTCAATGGTAGATATTCGATTTTTATTTCCTGTTCATGGACGCCGATGAGAGTCTTGCTGGTCGAGGATGATGTCAAGATCGCCTCTTTCATCGTCAAAGGGTTGAGAGCGGCGGGTTATGCCGTGGACCACGCCCCGGACGGCGAGGAAGGTCTCCGTCTCGCCCTGACTGAACCTTACGATGCGGCCGTCATCGATCTCATGCTGCCCCGGAGGAACGGCTTGGCGTTGATTAAGGAAATGCGCGCCGAAAAGGTGAACACCCCC
>PNOO01000252.1 GCA_013824905.1 Syntrophus sp. (in: bacteria)
GGATGATGCTGTTTTTCGAGATCAGAGGATCGAGAATTTTTTTCATCTCGTCCGGGCTGGCGTGCTGAAGGGAGAGGATCTGCGTCACGATCTTGTCCTCGGGATCGACCGCCTCCGGCTTCACGCGGAGATCCACGTTCTTCCCGCGGGCTTCCTGGGCGAGGATCACCTTGGTCACGTCGCCCGCATCAACCGTAGCGAAGCCGTAAATCTCCAGGACCGACTCAAAAACCTTGTATACCTCGGCGACGGAGATCTTATTCGGGGAAATCACCGTCACCTTCCCCTTGACCTTGTCGTCGATCACAAAGTTCCGGCCGGTCAGCTCACTGACGAACTTGATGAAGACCTGAATATCGACGTTGTCGAAATCGATCGTCACATAACTGCTTTCCTGCCCGGAGGCGGCGGATTTCGACGGTAAGGGCGCCGACGCGGCGGCTTTATGCGGGGAAGCCGGCGTCGACTGAACGGCGGGGGCGGCCACACTTCCCGGCTGCGTCTTCGGCATCCGTCTTCTGAAGCCGGGATCGGGAGTGCTTTCCGCCGGCGCCGCTGCTTGACCGGCGGCGGGTTTCACCGCTTCGGTCCTTGCCGGAGTCTCTCTGCGATCGGTTGGCTTCGGGGATATCGGGACCGTCGACGGTGAAGACGCAGTCGGCGCCGGCTGGTCTTCGCCCGCGATACGGGCGGCCCGCCCGATAGAAGGAGTAAGGAAAACGCTAACGGCCAACACCGAAAACATAATGGCCGAAACGGTATGATTAGATCTATACGGCATCAGTTTTTCTGCCCCTCCATTATCTTCTTGAACTCGTCGGAGGTGACGACATTCTTCATGTCGGCATCCTTCACCGCCCAGTTTTTCACGTCTCTGTTGATGGCCACGGCAATCTTCAGATACCTTATACTTTCATCGATTTCATCTATCCTGGCATAGATACAGGCCAGATTGTAGTATGGATCGACGTAATCTTTCTTCAGAACGATGGCCCTGTTGAAAAGTGCGACAGCCTCCCTCTTTTTCTTCTGATCCATAAAGAGGACCCCAAGGTTGTTCAAGGCCCGGACATGGCCGGGATCGAGTATGAGCGCCTGTTGATAGAGGTCTTCCGCCCGTTTGTAATCCCCTCTGCGCTGGGCGGCCAGAGCTTCCCTATACGGAACATCCGCCTCACGCCGGCTCGGCGATTCACCGGGCGATACGGCCGCATCTTTCACCTGCGCAGCACCGCCCGCCGTGACTGTCGGAATCATTGCCGGACCCTTTTCGCCCGGAACCATTGCCGATTTTGTCTCATCAGTCCCCGAGACGACAGGCGGAGGTGACCCCTTGATCACAAGGGACGGCTGCTGCAGGAAGTAAACGGCCATAAGCAGGCCGGTCGGAATCAGGACAATCAGCGCAATCACCGCACCGATGACAAGCTTCCGTTTGCTGGGCTTCTCCGTCCCGACAGGACCGGAAGCGATGATGCCGCCGAACCGCCTGTAACGACTCTCCCTGTCCCTCTGGGCCTTTTTCAATGCTTCATTGATATAACTCATCACCACATTCCGTCAAGCAATTTGAAGAACCACACAGTCCCGGCAGCCAGGAACAGGACCGCCGCCAGAAGCGCGATGAGAATCAGGATGGTGCGCCGCCGGACGCCCGTCTCCGTCAGGTAGCCTGGTCCGATGTCCCGGACGGCCGCCCGAACGAGACGCCGGTCGATGGTCCTCAGATCCCGGCCGTAGGCAATCAGCAGGGCCCGGTCGCAGATCGCGTTGATCCGCCGCGGGATTCCCCGCGACAGACGGTAGATCAGATCATAACTTCCCGTCGTAAAGGAGTTGCTCCCTTTCTCCGCCCCCGCCGTGACCAGCCGGTGTTCGATATAACGCCGGACATCTTCACGGACAAGCGGCTTCAGATCGTACCTCACCGTGATCCGTTCGTTCAACTGGCGGAGCGACGGAAGGGCGAGAAGCAGCCGGAGCTCCGGCTGCCCCAGAAGAATGATCTGGATCAGCTTCTCCCGGACCGTCTCCAGGTTCGAGAGCATCCGGATCTGCTCCAGGACGCTGTGCGACAGGTTCTGGGCCTCGTCGATCATGAGGACGGCGTTTCTCCCTGCGGCAAAATTCTGCAAAAGAAAGGCATTCAGGGCGTCGATATAACGCTTCTTCGTCCCCCGCCCCACGATTCGGATCCCGAACTCCTGGTTGATGGTCTTCAACAGCTCCATATCGGAAAGAGCGGGGTTGAAGATCAGCGCGCTCGCCGTCATTCCGTCCATACCGGCCAGAAGGGCGCGGCAGAGAGTCGTCTTCCCGGTCCCAATACCGCCGGTAACGGCGATGAAACCCTTTTTCTCACCAATCCCATAGATCAGGCAGTTCAGAGCCTCCTGGTGCTGCGGGCTCAGGTAGAGGTACCGCGGATCCGGTGAAAGCGTAAACGGATTTTCCTTCAGCCCGAAATAGGCTTCATACATAATGACAAATCCCGGGGAAAAGAGGAATTGCGCCCCAGTTCCCGTATCTTTCCTTTGTTCTTATTGAAACTGATAGTTCAGCGTCTCCTTGTTCCCCCGGCGGGTGATCGTCACAGACAAGCCGGTGGAGGATCTCAATGTGCTCAACAGCCCCATCACGTCATCCGCTGTCTGGATTTTCCGGTTGTTCACCTCCTGGATGATATCCCCGTCCATAATCCCCATCTTCTGGTAGAGGCTGCCCAACCGGATGTTGCTGACGATGAAACCGTCGGGCACCCCCGCATTGAAGTAGGGCCGGACCAGTGCTTTGCGCAGCAGGCTACCCATGTCCTGAAGTTCCCTATCGATCTCTGTCCGGCTCAGGACGGTGGCGCCGGATGGAACCACTGACCCGGCGCTCCGTGCAGAAGGCAGGATCGGTTCCTCTTTCGTTTCCACCATCTTGAGAGTCACCACCTGATCACCGACGAGAAAGTCCACGGCGTTCCGCCTGATCCGGATGATTTTCGCCCCTGATAAGATATCCCCCGACTTCACGAGCTTCTGTTTGCGCGTCCCTTTCTCCTCGACAATCGCAAATCCATATTTGCCCTCGCCGGCGACAGTGCCCCTGAGTTCGATGAATTGGTCGATAGCCGGCTGTTGGACGGCCACGGCCTGTTTGTTCGCAACCATACTGGTCGTCGTGTCGAAGAGATTCCGCTCCGGGATGATCCGATAGGCGTCCGCCGTCTCCCGGACCGGCGCAGCCACCGGCTTGGCTTTCTCCGCTGCCGCCGGCGTCGGTCTCGTCCGAATCAGCTGCAGCCTCAGGAGATTGTATAAGATCCCTGTCCCCTGGTAGAGGAGGATGGCCATCACAACAAGGATCACCGTCCGCCGGGAGACGAGTCCCCGAAAATCGAAAATGGAAAATTGGGAAAAACGCGTCCAGTCCACTAAATTTATCCTCACATCAGCCGCGTCTGCGGATTGCCGATGGTCCCGCTGATGGTCAGCGTCAACCGTCTGTTGTTGTTCTGCATGGGGATCTCGATC
>PNOO01000253.1 GCA_013824905.1 Syntrophus sp. (in: bacteria)
GGAATCGGCCGTGACGAGCATGTCGGCATGGTCCGGGAGATCTTCGCCACAATCACCGGGCGGTACGATTTTTTGAACCATCTCCTCAGCCTTCGCCGCGACGTCGCCTGGCGGCGTTTCACCGTCCGTAAGATGCATTTCTTCAACACATTTAGGCTACTGGATGTTGCGACCGGTACGGCGGATCTGGCCATCGAGGCGGCAAACGGCCATCCCCGTATCCATGTGACCGGAATCGACTTCGCCCCGGAGATGCTTGCCGTCGGTCGGAGGAAAATAACGGAGCGCGGCCTCGCCGACCGGATCCGCCTCCTCCAGGCCGACGCCCTGACGCTGCCCTTCCCGGACGGGTGCTTCGACGCCGCGGGGATCGCCTTCGGCATCAGGAACATGCCGGACCGCCTTCGGGCCCTGCGGGAGATGCGGCGGGTCCTCGTCCCCGGCGGCCGGATTTTCGTCCTGGAGATGAATTCGCCGCGGAGCCGTCTGTGGCGGGGGTTTTTCGCCCCTTACCTGAACCGCATTCTTCCAGTCATTGCGCGTCTCTTTTCGCGGAACCCGGCCGCCTACCTCTACTTGGTCGACTCCATCACCCATTTCCCTGTACCGCCGGTGTTTCTTGCCCTGATGGAAGAGGCCGGTTTCGGGAACCTGGACCGATACTCCCTGACTTTCGGGATCACAAGCCTCTACATCGGCAGTGCAGGCGTTGAGGCACCTGCTAGAGTTTTGTGACATCTGACGGGAACAGGAGGATTCGACATGATTGATTTTGCTGCGGACATCTTCCGGGCGGTGATCACAGGCGTGATCTTCTTCTACCTCCGGTCGGTGCGGGGAAAGGAATCGCCGCATCTGAGGAGGGGCTGGATCTTTTTCATCATCGGCTTCGGACTCCTCTTTCTGGGCGGGCTTCTGAACATCGCTGACAATTTTCCCACTCTTAACAAGTATTTCACCATCGGTCGTCACCAGTATGGCGATTTCTTGGAACAGGTCGTCGGCTATCTCTTCGGACTCCTTTTTGTGGGCGTCGGCTTCTGGCAATGGATCCCCGCGATTCTCGCCCTCCGGGCCGAGGAGGTCGCTCTGCGCAAGTCCCAGGAGGATCTGAAGCTGCAAGTCGCAGAGCTCACCGCTGAGAGAAACAAGCTCAAGACGATCATTGAATGCGAGCTCGGCTATGCCGCGCAGGAAGCCGCCGACCGGCTGGCAGAGGGTCCACGTTAGGAAAGCAGCCGCAGTTTCACGAAATGTTCACGGATCTGTCATCATTGTGTAACAAATGATCCCTATACTCCCTCCAACAAATTATAGGAGGAAAGAAATGAGAAAACCTTTAAGACAGTTCATTCTGGTTGTGTTGTGCCTGCTCATGGGCGCCGGTGCGGCTTTAGCGGAAAACATCGTGATCAAAGGATCGACGACGGTTCTTCCGGTCGCCCAGGCGACTCTGGAGGCTTACATGAAGGCGAATCCGGGAACGAAGATATCACTTTCCGGGGGGGGATCGGGCGAGGGGATCAAGGCGTTGATTGATAACTCGACGGACATTGCCACCTCGTCCAGGGAGATCAAGGGCAGCGAAATCGCGCTGGCGAAATCGAAAGGGATCAATCCGACGGCTACCGTCGTGGCGATCGATGCCATTGTGCCCATCGTCAATCCGAAAAACAACGTCAAGGATCTGACCATCGATCAGCTAAGCCAGATCTATCAGGGCAAGATCACGAACTGGAAAGAGGTGGGCGGGGAGGATCTGCAGATCGTGGTGATTTCCCGGGACAGCAGCTCGGGAACCTTCGAATCGTGGGCCGAGCTGGTCCTGAACAAGGCCAAGGTGACGCCGAGGGCGCAGATGCAGGCCTCCAACGGCGCCATCGTACAGACGGTTTCAAAAAACAAATATGCCTTGGGTTACATCGGCCTGGGATACCTCGACAAGACCGCTAAGGCGTTGACGGTAGGCGGTGTCACTGCCTCGGCAAAGACGGCGATCTCCAAGGAATATCCGATTGCCAGACCGCTGTACATCTATACGAACGGGGAGACGAAGGGGGAGACGGCGAAATTCATCCAGTTCATTCTGAGTCCCGCCGGGCAGAAGATCGTCGCCAAAGAGGGATTTGTCCCCCTTACGGATTCGGCGAAGACACCGGTCAAGGGGAAGAAATAACCATTTCCGGCGGATCAAGGCAGGCTTGAGACGGCAGCATTTAAAAGAGGATGAGGATGGAAAACAAAAACCAGACCCTGACGCGACACATCAGGGAGATCATCATGAGGAAGCTGTTCGCCTTTTTCGCCGTCCTGTCGGTGCTGCTCCTGGGGATGATCGTTCTGTTCCTCTTTAGGGAAGGGATCCCCCTGTTCAAGCAGGTCTCCGTGTCCCAATTTCTCTTCGGCTCCGCCTGGTATCCCACATACGATCCTCCGGAATACGGGATCTGGCCCTTGATCGTCGGCTCCCTGATCGTGACGCTTTTTGCCTGCCTCATCGCCGTTCCTTTAGGCATTCTATCGGCCATCTACATCTCGGAAATCGCACCGGCCCGGATCAAGGAGATCCTGAAGTCCGTCATCGAACTCCTGGCGGGTCTGCCTTCCGTGGTTCTCGGATTTTTCGGAATGGTCATCCTGGCGCCCTGGATGCAGGAGACCTTCGATCTGCCGACGGGGCTCAATATCGTCAACGCCTCCTTGATGCTCGCCGTCATGGCGATCCCGACGATATCGAGCATCTCGGAGGACGCTCTTTACGCCGTCCCCCGTGAGTTCAAGGAGGCCGCCTATGCCCTGGGGGCGACGAAATATGAAACCATCGTCAAGGTCGCCATACCGGCGGCCCTCTCGGGTATCTCCACTGCGGTGATCCTGGGAATGGCCCGGGCGATCGGGGAAACGATGGTGGTCCTCATGGTGGCCGGAGGGGCGGCCGCGATTCCCCGGGGCATCTTCGATTCGGTCCGGCCCATGCCGGCGAGCATCGCCGCGGAGATGGGAGAGGCGCCGTTTCAGAGCGGCCATTACCATGCCCTCTTCGCCACGGGGATCGTCCTTTTTTTAATCACCCTGGCCTTCAATTTGATCGCCGATCACATCTCCAACAAATTCAAGGAAGAAGGGTCGGGAACGCTGTGAACTCAGATACGCAGGCTTCATTCATGAAATGGCGCTATTTCAGGCAGAGCCTGTTTTTCGGCATCGTGCACCTGTCGGCGCTCATCATCACCCTCGCCCTTTTGGGGATTATCGTTTTTCTCTTTGTCAACGGTATTCGGGCCATCACCTGGGACTTCCTCACACTGCCCCCTACCGACTCCATGACGAAGGGCGGGATCATGCCGGCCATCGTCGGCACCTTTTATCTGACCGTCGGGGCGATCGTTGTCGCTCTTCCCCTAGGGGTGGTCTCGGCCATCTATCTAACGGAATATGCAAAGCAAGGTCTCTTCATCCGGGTCATACGTATTGGGG
>PNOO01000254.1 GCA_013824905.1 Syntrophus sp. (in: bacteria)
CCATGCGGACCGCCGGTCGTTCGGCGATCGCCCAGTCGGGATTCGTGACGAAACCGGGAGAACTGTCCGGACTGCCGGACGGCGAGGCGACCCTGGCCCCCCTGGAAGGTGTCACAGAGGGAGTGATCGTTTCTCCCTATATCGCCGATCAGATCGGACAAATCACCGAACCGTTCCGGATGGAGATCGTCAAGGGAAGGATCATCAGCGTCGCGGGGGGCAAGCAGGCCCGGGATCTGAAACGCATCCTGGAGGCGCGGGATGACGCGGGCTACAACGCCGCCTCCCAGTTTGCCCTCGGGACGAATCCCGCCTGCCTGGTGATCCCCAACACCCGGGAGATTTCTAAAAAACTGGGGACCGCCCACGTCGCGATCGGCGACAACATCTCCCTGGGGGGAAAAAGCAAGGGGACATATCATATCGACATCGTTTTTTTAAACGTCTCGGTATATCTCGACGGCAAATGCATAGCAAAGGACGGTGAGTACCAGATCGACCTGGAAGGGTAGATCCGGACATAGGGAGGGATCGAAGTTCTTCACGGCGTGTGACAGAGAACCTGTGATCCCGGCAATGTGACCCTTCAGCTTTCGCTTTTTTACCCCCGCGGTTTGCCGCGGGGAATGAGCATCGCTGATGGATGGATTGAATGAACGAGTAGGAGGAATGTGACAATGAAACTATGTTTTAACGCCGGACCGCAACCCATGGAAGAATACTTCTCTTTCGCCAAAGAGAATGGTTTTCCCTGGATGGAACTGAGCTGCAACAATCCAAACAATTTTCTGGACAAGTGGACCCCTGCGAGGATCAGTAACATCAAGAAACTCCGGGACAAGGCCGGCGTGAAGTACGGCCTCCATTCGGCGTCATTTGTCAACGCTGCCGAGATCGAGCCGACCGTCCGCAAGGCCGTTCAGCAGCACCTGATCGACTACGTGGAGCTTGCCCACCAGCTGGAGGCGGAGTATGTCGTCCTGCACTTCGGCTACCACTTCAGCCTCTTCATGGACCACGTCTTCGACTGCCTGATCAGGACCTACGGCCCTGTCGTGGAATTGGCCGAAAAATATAAGCTCCCCATCGGCATCGAGAACATGAACAAGATCCACGAAGAGGCGGAGATCGCTTACCTCGGCGTCACCGTCGAGGAGCTGGCGCGGGTGTTCAATGCGATCCCTTCAAAGTACTTCGGGCTGACGCTGGACATCGCCCATGCGAGCCTTCTTCCCGGCGGCCCCGAATCCTTCATGGATACCTTCCCCGGCCGGATCATCAGCACCCATGTCAGCGACAACGATATGGTCCTCGACCGTCACGTCCCCGTCGGTGACGGGAAGATCGATTTCAAGCGGGTCTTCGGTAATCTGGTGAAGATCGGATTCAAGGGAACGCTGAACATCGAACTGCCCCGCTCCAACGAGGACAGGGCGTTGAGCAAGAGGAGACTGGAGCCGATCCTCGCTGAACTGGGGATTCTCAAGGAAGCCCTGACACCATAGGAAGAGCGGCTGGGCTTGGCCTGGGAAAACTCAATGGCCAAGCCCGGCCATACGTGAAGCGGGGCTAACGCTGCTTATTGATCGGCGGGAAAACGACAAAATGGGCCCTTCTGTTCTTTGTCCAGGCTGCTTCGTCATGGCCCGGATCCAGGGGTCTCTCCTTGCCGTAGCTGATCGTCTTGATCCTCTCCTTTTCGATACCCAGATTCACGAGGTATTTCGCCGTTTGCGCAGCACGCTCCTCGCCGAGCGCCAGGTTGTATTCCACTGTGCCCCTCTCGTCGCAGTGTCCTTCTACCATGAGGTGATACTCTTTGTATTTCACAAACGCAGGGACATGGCTCCTCAGGATCGCCTGCGCCTCGGGTGTGAGACTGTACTTGTCATAATCAAAGATGATATCCGGAATCTGAAGTTCTTTGAGGATCGCCGCTTCCTGCCCAGGCGCCTCTTTCTTTGCCTTCTCGGTCGCTCCTTGGGTCGCCTGCCCGGCCGCTTTCCCTATGGGTTGCTCCCGCAGCGTCTGCTCCTGCAACGCCCTTTGCCTCTGTAACACCTGTTCCTTTGCTGCCTGATCATCGGCTGCTCCCGCCTCCGCACCGGCCGCCGGTTTCTCCGCCTCGATCACCAGCAATTTGTTCTTCATTTCGCCCTTCTTGGCACAACCGGTCAGAACTGTCACAGAAAGGCACAAAACCAGAGCAACCAGCCCCGCCCATAACCGTCTTCCTTTCATAAGCACACTCCTTTCTTGGATCGATGAAGTTTCAGTCTCATCCTTAACGTTTCATTCTCTCACTCAATAGTGTGTATCGTTTCTCCGTTTTATTATTCCCGACCGCGATGGCCATCGCCTTCCTGGTTCCAACAATCACGACGAGTTTCTTTCCCCTGGTCACCCCCGTATAGAGCAAATTCCTTTGAAGCAAAATGTAATGCTGGGTCAATATCGGAATGACCACGGCCGGGTATTCGGATCCCTGGGATTTGTGGATGGAAATCGCATAGGCGTGAACCAGTTCGTCCATCTCAGAAAAGCCGTAGGGTATCTCCCGGCTATCGATAGCCACCGTGACCTCTTGCGCCTCCGCGTCGATCGCAGTAATCCGTCCGATATCCCCATTATAGACCTCTTTATCGTAATTATTTGAAATCTGCATGACCTTGTCGTTGACTTTGTAGAGCCTTCCCATGCGGGTCACACCTTCATCGCCGGGATTGAGCGCCTTCTGAAGCTCCATATTGAGGTTGGTCCCTCCAACGATACCCCGATGCATGGGGGTGAGCACCTGGATATCGTCGAACGGATCGAATCCGAATCGCCTGGGAATCCTCTCTTTGACCAATGTAATGATCAATTCGATGACTTTTTGGGGATCTTCCTGCTCGATGAAATAGAAATCGTCGAGCTTATCCTGAGAACTCCTGAGGTTCGGCATCCGTCCTTCGTTGATCGTATGGGCAGTGACGATGATCGAGCTTTCCCTCGCCTGGCGGAAAATCTCATTCAACTCAACCACCGGTGCGACCCGCGATTCAATGATGTCTTTTAGCACGTTTCCGGCCCCTACGGAGGGCAGTTGGTTGACATCGCCTACCATAACGAAGGTGGCCCCGGCGGGAACGGCCTTCAGCAGGTGATGCATCAAGAGGGTATCGATCATCGAGGCTTCATCAACGATCAGAAGTTCGCAATCGAGCGGAGCATCCTCGTTTTTCTGAAAACCTCCCTTCTGCAGGCTGTATTCGAGCAGCCGATGGATCGTTTTCGCTTCGTGACCCGTGGCTTCCGTCATTCGCTTGGCGGCCCTGCCGGTAGGGGCGGCCAGCATGATCTTTGTCTTGATGGCGGAGCAGATCCGGATGATCGCGTTGATGAGGGTGGTTTTGCCCGTCCCGGGACCGCCCGTAATGACCATGACCTTGTTGCCCGTCACGCAGCGGACGGCCTCGATCTGCCGATC
>PNOO01000255.1 GCA_013824905.1 Syntrophus sp. (in: bacteria)
CCACTTTCGCCTCCTCAACGCCTCGAAGGGACCGGCTGTCCAGTCCACCCGCTTCCAGTGCGACAAGCAGCTCTATCGGCTTGCCATGAAGGCCGTCGTGGAGAAGGAGAAAAATCTCCACCTGCGTCAGGGCCTGGTGGAGAAGCTGATCGTCGATGGCGGGCAGATCCGCGGCGTGGTCGATCAGACCGGTGTCTTTTTTGCCGGTCGGGCCGTGGTCATCACGACGGGAACCTTTCTCGGCGGCCTGATCCATATCGGAGAGACGCGATATCCGGCAGGCCGCGCCGGTGAGATCGCCTCTCTTGAACTTGCCCTCTGTCTGAGGGATCTCGGTTTTGAGATGGGGAGGATGAAGACGGGGACCCCTCCCAGACTGCGCGCCTCAACGATCGACTTTTCCCGTCTTATCCGGCAGGACAGCGACCCCGATCCGGAGCCCTTTTCGTTCACCACACAGAGGTTGCGGGAGGATCGACTCCCCTCCTTTTTCTCGGCGACGACGGGGGAAACCCACCGACTCATTCGCGAAAACATTGGCTTCTCTCCCCTTTACGCCGGGGCGATCAAGGGGATCGGCGCCCGCTACTGCCCCTCACTCGAAGACAAGGTGATGCGCTTTGCCGACAGGGAAAGCCACCCCGTCGTCCTCGAACAGGAAGGGTTGGAGACGGAGGAGATCTACGCGAAGGGGTTGGGGAACTCTCTTCCGCCGGACCTCCAGGAAAGGATCGTCCACAGTGTTCCGGGTCTCGAGCAGGCGGAGATCATGCGCCTCGCTTATGCGATCGAATACGATTATGTTCAGCCGACCGAGCTCCGCCGGACCCTGGAGACGAAAAGGGTTTCAGGACTCTATCTCGCCGGTCAGATCAATGGGACCTCGGGTTATGAGGAGGCGGCGGCGCAGGGATTCTGGGCAGGAGCCAATGCCGCCCTTGCGGTCCAGGGGCGTCTCTCTTTCCTCCTGGACCGGTCGGAGGCTTATATGGGCGTGATGGTCGACGACCTCGTGACAAGGGGTGTCGATGAACCCTATCGGATGTTTACCTCCCGCGCCGAGTACCGGCTGATCCTGCGGGAGGACAACGCAACGATCCGCCTGATGGGAAAAGGCCGGGAGCTCGGCCTGATCACGGAGGATCAGTACGCGTGCTTGCAGGAAAAGGTCCGGCAGATCGAAGCGGGCATCCGCAGTCTCTCTTCCGTCCGAATCTTTCCGGTTGCTAAGATCAACGACACCCTCGCGGGGCTGAACTCACCTCCGATCAGGAATCCGGTCACCCTCTTCCAACTCCTCAAGCGCACCGAAATCGGCTACGACGACCTCTCCCGCTTCGCAGGCTGCGAGGCGATCGCCGAGCGGGCGGTCAAAAGGCAGATCGAAATCGAGGCGAAGTACGAAGGGTACATCCGGCGGCAGCGCGAACTGGTTGAGAAAATGAGGGAACTCGAAGAGAAGAAAATCCCGGCGGGTTTCGATTACGCCGCCATCCCGGGCCTCTCCAACGAGCTCAAGGCGAAGCTTGCACGCGTGGAGCCGGCCACGGTCGGCCAGGCTGAGCGGATCCCCGGCATGACCCAGGCCGCTCTCACGGCGATCCTCATCGTCATCAAAAAGCGCGAGCTGGAAGCCGCCGGACTTCCCTATTTCCCGGCACAGTAACCGCCGAGATTGGCCAGGGCGACGCTCCCCGGGCTGATCACGGAAGGATCCACCATCACGTTGATGCAGGCCGTCTTCCCGCAGGCGAAGGCCGCCTCCAGGGCCGGGCGGATCTCCTCCGGCCGCTCGACGAGGGTGCCGAAGCCCCCGAGGGCCTCGACGAGACGGTGGTAGTCGACGCGGCCGAGCCATGTCCCGTCAGGAATACTGTGTCCCATCCGCAGCGTCTGACTGTGGGCGATCATCCCCCAGCTCTGGTCGTTGGCGATGACGACGACGATGGGAAGTCCCCTGCGGATCGCCGTGTGGAACTCCATGAAGTTGAAGCCGACCGAGCCGTCTCCTATGATGAGAAGGACGCGGCTCTCGGGATGGCGGAGTTTCGCCGCATTGGCGAAGGGGAGCCCCACGGCGAGGCATCCATAGAGCCCCGAATCCATATAGTGTCCGCCCTTTCTTACCGTGCGGGTCATCCCCATCCAGACCTGGGTGTCTCCCCCGTCGGCCACGACGATGTCCTCCTCTTGGTCCATAAACGCGTCCACCTCACGGGCGAGACGGAGCGGGTGGATGGGAACGGCTGCGCTTTCCCAGAGCGGCTGCGTGGGGGACTTTCCATCGGTGTCTGCCTTCCGGACGGTCTCCACCCAGCCCTGGAAACGGCTGCGGAAGGTTCCACCGATCCCCCGCGCCTCGGTGACGCGGTTGAGCTCTTCCAGAAGGGCCCGGACGTCGCCTACGACACCCAGGTCCACGGAACGGTTCCGGCCGATCTCCTCCGCCTCGATGTCCGCCTGGATGAACCGCGCGTCTTTCCGGAAGATGTCGCCGAAGAGGTAGAAGAGGCTCAGACGGCTTCCCAGAAAGAGGATCAAATCGGCGCTCGCGAGGGTGTAGAAAGCCGCGCCGGGGCGGATGGCGAGGGAGGACTGAAAGCAGAGGGGGTGAGTGTCGGAGAGGGTTCCCCGGCCGGAATTGCCCGTGAAGACGGGAATACCGATCTGCTCGACGAATTCCCGAAGAGCATTCCCTGCATCGGCATACCAGACGCCGCTTCCGGCGATGATGACCGGGGAGTTCGCCGTCTGGAGCATCGCAATGATCTCCCGGGCGCCTTCGGGATCCAGAGGCCGGGACTCCACCCGGCTTCGAGGCCGCTTCACTTTCGCCGGATCGACCTTCGCATTGAGGACATCGCAGGGAAGTTCCAGGTAGACCGGCCCCGGCCGGCCGGACAGGGCGGTCCGGAAAGCAAGATCGATGAACTCGGGAATCCTTTCGGCCAAGGTACAAACCCAGGCCTTCTTCACCATCGGGGCGATGACGGGAAGCTGGCCCATGTCTTGGAGGTCGAGCTTCTCCACACTTTCCAGCCCCACGCATCCCGCGATCAGGATCACCGGGGCGTTGGAGAGGCGGGCATTGGCGATCCCGGAAAGCGCATTCGTAAAGCCCGGACCGGCGGTCACCATGGCGACTGCGGGTTTCCGGGTCATCCGCGCCCAGGCCTCGGCCATGAAGACGGCGGCCTGTTCATGCCGGGTATCGAAAAGGGCGACCGGCGATCCTTCCAAAAACTGATAGATCGGAGTGATGTGCCCCCCGCTTAAAGTAAACACATATTCGACACCCCGTTCGATGAGCGCTTCCGCCGCCAGCTTGCCGCCGATCACCTGTTCCATTTTGCCTCTCCGCTCCTTTCGCCTTTCAAATCATTGGAGATCGTATCCCGGAAGCGCACATTGGAGATTTTTC
>PNOO01000256.1 GCA_013824905.1 Syntrophus sp. (in: bacteria)
TGCAATCCTTAGACATATAATGATAGCACGTTGCAACAAAGATATCCGGAGGAGCAATTATGGCCACAGCAGTAAGAATATCCGAAGAACTTGTAGATGAGGCAAAAAAATATGGACGGATTGACCGCAGGTCTTTGGCCGGTCAGATTGAACATTGGGCACGCATGGGCAAATGTGCTGAAGAGAATCCGGATTTACCATATTCCCTCATTAAGGAAATTTTGATTGGGCTAGACGAGTCAGATCAGGGCGAGAAGACTGAATACACGTTTGGATAGAGCCTTATGAGAATTTATCAGTCAAGGTCGTTTGAGAAAAAAGTAAAGATGATGTCGAAGCCGGAGAAGGACTCTTTGGATCGGGAAATAAGAAGCATTGCCGATGATCCAAGCGTTGGGGGGGAAAAGAAAGGCGACCTGCGAGGAGTATTTGTTCACAAGTTTAAGCTTAAAACAATGCAGTACCTGCTTGCATATCGAAAAGTTGGTGAGGATTTGGAACTTCTTATGATCGGCTCCCATGAAAATTACTATCGGGATTTGAAACAGTATTTGAAAAACTGATAGGGCGGGTAACCAGTGCATGAACCTGACGGTCCGACATTACAGAAAGACAAAAGAATAAATATTCGCATGTCTTCAAAGGATTTAGATCAAGTACAAGTAATTGCTGCTCAGGATGGAATTCCGACCAGACGCGGGTTAAGCCCGGCACATTCTTCTTTCTGGCGCAATTGCCCCCGCGCTGGTCATGCATGCCGTCATGTCTGATGATGCTTCAATCCTAGGAGTAGTCATGGACAATTATGCCTGTCCGGCTTACTGAGAGCTTTGGGGACAGTATCCGTGATTATTGCCGGAATTACCGCAGCAGGCCTTCCAGATCGGCGATACTCTTAAGTACATAGTCGGGTCGGACGAGGGAGGTCTCCAGGGTCTTCGCGTCGGTGACGCCGGTCATGACGAGGGCCGTCTTCATGCCCGATTCCAGCCCCATACGAATATCCGTTTCCAGTCTGTCGCCGATGAGGATGCATTCCGCGGCTCGCAGTCCCATTACTTCCAGGGCCACCTGCGCGGTGATCGGAGAGGGCTTCCCCACGATGACCTCCACCTTTTTGAGGGTCACGGCCTCCAGCGCGGCGATGACGCCGGCACAGTCGGGAAGCTCCCCGCCCTCCACGGGGCAGGTCCGGTCGGGATTGGTGGCGATGAAGTGGGCCCCTTTTTTGATGGCCTGGAAGGCGATGTTGAGCTTCCGGTAGTCGAAGGTCCGATCGAAGGCGGCCACGACGTATTCGATCTCATGGAGGTCCTCGGTCAGGCGGAAACCGGCCCGGGCCATCTCCGCCACGAAGGGGAGCTCGCCCATGACGAAGACCTTGGCATCCGGCGCCACCTTTTCCAGGTAGCGGATCAAGACGAAGGTCGAGTTGACCACATCCGACGGCGTGGTGGGGATGCCGAGGCGCGTCAGTTTGGCCGCATAGTCCTCACGGGTATAGAGGGGTTTGTTGGAGAGAAAGACGACCTTCCTGTCCGCTTCGCGCAACAGGCGGATGATCCGGTCGGCGCCGGGGATCAGGCGCTCTCCCAGATAGACCGTCCCGTCCAGATCGAAGATGAATCCCTTGAACATTTAGCCGAAGACGCCTCCCATCTTGGAGCCGGCCATCCGGTTGATGATGAACAGGCAGACGGCGCCGAGGATCAGCAGAATGAAACCGAGGGCGGCCGCCTCGTTGACGGAGCCGCCGATATAGAAGTTGAAGATCCCCACCGTCATCATCTCATGGCCGGGCACGACCAAGAGCAACGTGGCCGAGGCCTCCTGGAGGGCCAGGATGAAGGAGTAGAGGGATCCCACGAGGACCCCCTTCCAGATGAGGGGCAGCGTGACATCCTTGAAGGTCTTTACCTTGGTGGCGCCGACGCTCTCGGCCGCCTCCTCGAAGGAGCGGTGGACGATGAGCAGCGAAGCGAAGGTCCCCCGCACCGTATAGGGGAGGCGCCGGACCGCCAGAACAATGGGGATGATGATCCACATGCCGATGAGCGCCGTATCCGTGAACGGAAAGGGGTCCCGGAAGGCGCGCATGTAGGCGATGCCGATGCCGGTTCCCGGCAGGGCCAGGATCAGCGTGGTCAGCGAATCGAGGACCCCCCGCCCCGGAAGTTTGGTCCGGGACATCACCCAGGCTACGGGCACCCCCACGGCGATACAGATCGCGACCGCAATCCCCGAATAAAGAAGGCTGTTGACGATGAACTTGGGGGTTTCGATGGCCACCCGCTCGAAATACTGGAGCGTGTACTTCACCGGAAAGGGGGTCAGCGCCCACCCCTTGCCGAAGGAATCCAGCGCGAGCCCCAGATAGGGGATAAAGGCCAAAATCAGGATGAACCCCATGAAGGCGATCGTACCCGCCTGCGCCAGCGGGGAAAGTTTTTTCCGCTCGATGACCGAATAGGAGAGGGAGCTGTAGTCCTTGATCGACACGTACTTTTTCGCAATGATCAGAAAAAGGATGGCCAGGATCACCATGATGGCCGAAATGACGATCCCCATCTTGAAGAGCCGCCGGTCCACGAACTGAACGATGTTCAGGTAGGCCTGGGAAGCAAGCAGGTCGGAGATTCCGACCACCAGCGGCGTGGCAAAGTCGGCGAAGGTCCAGATGAAGACCAGAAGCGCCCCGGAAACGTAACCGGGGGTGGTCAGCGGGAAGGTGATGTCCCAGAACTTGCGGACCCCCCGGGACCCGACGCTCTCGGCCGCCTCATCGAGGGAAGGCGATATCTTTCCCATGGCGTCGACGATGGAGAGCGTCATCAGCGGAAAAAGGTGCAGCGTCTCCACCAGGAGCACTCCGTGGAGCCCGTACATGAAGTTGATGGGTTGCTGAAATCCGAAATAATCGTGGAGGATGATGTTGACGGTTCCGGCGCGGCCCAGGATGAAGACGAAACCCATGACGCCGACCAGGGGCGGCATGATCATCGGGACGATCGTCAGATACGAGAAGAGCCCCCGGCCGGGAAAATCGTATCTGAGCAGCAGAAACGCGATGGCGATGCCGATGATGGAGGTGGTGATCACGGTGCCCACGCCCAGGATCAGGGAGTTCATCAAGGACTTCAGGTAGAAGGCGTCTGTAAAAAAGTCCTGAAAATTCGCAAAGGTAAAGATTCCCGCCTCGGTCGTGAAGCTGTCGTAGAAGAGACGTATCAGCGGATAGATGAGAAAGACGATGAAAAAGGCCCAGACGGCGGCATAAGCCAAAAGGCCCCCGACCTTCATCTCCGACCAGACGCCGGGCTTTGGGAGGGCAATGGTTGTTTCTGTATTCACTTTCAGGGTCCTCTCTCCTTAAGCGGGAATCCCCAGGGTGATCTGAATGGGAAAACGC
>PNOO01000257.1 GCA_013824905.1 Syntrophus sp. (in: bacteria)
TCTTGGCCGCGGCATTGATGGAACTTCCCTTTTGAATCAGACGCAGCAATTCCTCACGGCCCTGACCGAACACCGGCTCACCGTCGATCTCCAGCCAGATTTTTGAACGTACCTGTAGTTTGGAAGCAGAGTCATTCATTTCAGAAATCTCTCCTCGATGAAGTCGGCGACGGCTCCGACATCGTTGAGATCGAGCACCGGCACATCGAGCTTAAGCGGTTCATCACTTGCCACCGCCAGAAGCGTCGGATCGTGCTCCGCCCCCCGGCAGATCAGTGTGGCGCTGCGCTCTTGGCGGTGCAGCTCGATTTTCGGCAGAGAACCTTGCTTGTACCCCTCGGTCAGGACGATATCCACGTCGGTGAAATAGGTCACCAGTAGTTCCTCGATGGGAGGCGAAGCGGAATGTCTCTTCACCAGAGCCAGCTTTTCTGGAGAGGAGATCAGCATGGTGTCGGCCCCGGCAGAGGCCAAACGGTGGCTGTCTTTTCCCGGATGGTCGATGTCGAAACGGTGGGCGTCGTGCTTGATGGCGCCGACCCTGTACCCTCTCTCCTTCAACCGGGCGATGACCTTTTCCAGAAGGGTCGTCTTGCCGGTGCCCGATTTTGCCACAAATGAAACCGCCTTGACTGTCATGGGGAACCTCCTGTTTTGATTTTTTCGAATTCCTCCGGGGTATTGACATTCATGAAAGATCTTCCGTCCCTGTCGAGAGGATCCAGTTCTTCACCGTGCACATATCTGACCCGGACCCGAGGATAAAAATCGTAGACACACCTGTTGCCGCTTTCCAGAAGCTCCCTCATCGGTCCGAGGCAGCTCTTGGCATAGAGTGCGAAGAGCGGTTCGAATCCGTGCGCAGGGTTCGGCACTGCGGCGTCGAAACCGTCCCGGTGTGAACAGAGAAAAAGGAGTATTTCCCTGTTCGGAAAAGGGAGGTCGCAGGAGGAGACGAAGATATACTCCGTTTCGGCGTGATAGAGCGCGGTATAGAGCCCCCCAAGGGCGCTGCCGGGGTAGATATCCGGTAAAACAGGGAGAGCGTAACCGGCGAATCGCTCCGCCCGGTCACCCACCAGCAAAAGCCGGTCGAAGCTCTCCCTGAATATCTCCAGCACCCGTTCGAAGAGGGTCTTGCCGGCAATCTGCAGGAACGCCTTGTCCCTTCCCATGCGGCGGCTTTTCCCGCCGACCAGGATGACACCGGTGATGTCATGGAAGCTGCCCTGATTCATGGACACCTCTTCCTCATCCTCTTGCCACCCTCATCAACCATGGCCGCCCGACCCTCACGCCGAATCCGAACATCGCATCTCTCCTCCGTGGCAGAATGATCAAAGTTATGTCCTTATACCAAAAACGCACAACGGTAGGCAACAAAAAATTTACTTAACTAGTTCGATGCTTTATACTACAATTGGCATAATAACGGACATTGGCAAATCTTCTCTTGAAAAATTCTCAATATACTGACAGATTGAATGTATCGATGACCTCAATATAAAGATAAAGATAAAAACCATGCTCATCAAGAAATGTATTCCTGATCAATTGAAACACAAAATCAAGCTGCTGCTCGTATTCTTCATTTCCTTCCTGCCCTTTCTTATCACTCACAACGTCTTTGCCCTCTCAGACAATGTCGTTAAAATCGGTGTCGCTTCCATGATCACACCCGTTAACGCCGTTAAATATTATCAAGATATCATTGATTACATCGGAGAACAGATAAAACAGCCGGTCCAGATGGTCAATAGAAGGACCTACGACGAGATGGATTCGTTGCTTGAAAAAGGCGAGGTCAAGATCGCCTTCATCTGCTCTGCTCCCTATGTGAAGAACCGGAAACAGTTTGGCATCGAGCTTCTCGTGGCGCCGACCGTGGACGGCAATCCTGTGTATCACTCCTATATCATCGTCCACAATGACAGCTCCATAAAAACGTTTCCCGGACTCAAAGGGAAGGTTTTTGCCTTTACAGACCCTGGGTCCAATACCGGCAAGCTTTATCCGACCTACGTGCTGAAGGGCATGGGATTTACCCCGGAAAGATTTTTTAAGAGGCTTCTTTACAGTTACAGCCATAGCAAGTCGGTTGAGCTGGTCGCAAAAAAAATCGTCGACGGCGCCGCCATGGAGAGCATTGTTTATGAACACATGCTGAAGACCGGATCTCCCTACGCCAAGCAGACAAGGATCATCAAGCGCTCTCCCCCCTTTGGGATCCCTCCTGTCGTTGTGACGCCGGATATCGACCCTGTCTTCAGGAAAAAGATAAAGGATGTTTTCCTTGCCATGCATGAAACAGCCAAAGGAAAAGCAATCCTTGACGCCATGATGATAGAGCGGTTTATTGAGGTCCCCGACGCGAACTATGATTCCATACGGAAGATGGAGCGGGACGTAGATGACGGTTCCCGTGTTGCCGGCAAGATAACCGATAATAAAATTGTCTATTTTGGCGTCATCCCCATGGACAATCCGAGGATCATGTACGAAAAGTACCAGCCTCTTCTCGATTACCTGGCCACAAAGACACCCTACAAGTATGAACTTGTCTTGAAGATTATGAAGAGACGGTAAAAGCCCTTGGCAGCGGGGAAACCGCGTGGCGCTCCTTGGCCCATTGACCTATCTTGAAGCCCATGCGAAATACGGCGCCGTAAGCATCTTGAAACCCAAAAGAGTTGACGGCACGACCAGCTATCGGAGCGTCATTATTACCAAGAAAGATTCGCCTGTCAAAACTCTCGCCGAACTTAAAGGAAAAAGCGTTGCCTTTGCCTCTTCCAAATCCACATCGGGAAACCTCATGCCCCGTTATCTCCTGGCCAATGCGAGGATTCACTTAAGCGACCTCAGCGATTTTGCAAATTATGATTATCACGATTCTGTCGTTAAAGCGGTGCTGAAAGGCAGATACACGGCCGGCGCCGTAAGAGATTCCGTTGCGAAAAAGTATATGAAACTCGGCCTTGCCGTCATTGCCGAATCCGAGTCTATTCCCATGGGGCCGCTGGTGGCCGGACCGGGTACGCCATATGCGGTCATCGAGAACATAAAAAAGGCGCTTCTGGGGTTAGAGAGGGATGCGGACGGTCAGGGGGCGCTAAAGCGACTGGATGAGGACTTTAAAAACGGCTTTGTCGAGGCAAAAGATCTGGATTACAGCGGCATACGCTCAAAAATCAATGCCGTCCCACAAACCTGCGGCATAGGATGCCATCCGAAGAAGAAATTATGAACAAAGCGGCGAATTTTTTCCCCGGCCTGAGCCTGCGGTATAAGTTTATCCTCCTGACAACCTTGGCCATTGTTGTGTTCATGGGTATCATCGGCTATCTCGCCGTCGAGAGAGAGAAGAACATCCTG
>PNOO01000258.1 GCA_013824905.1 Syntrophus sp. (in: bacteria)
AAACCCAGTGAGATCGACGAGGTGATCCTCGTCGGCGGGATGACAAGAATGCCTCGGGTCCAGCAGAAAGTGAAGGAGCTCTTCGGCAAGGAACCCCACAAGGGGGTCAACCCCGATGAGGTCGTCGCCATCGGCGCGGCCATCCAGGGAGGCGTCCTGACGGGCGACGTAAAGGACGTCCTTTTGCTGGACGTGACGCCCCTTTCTCTCGGCATCGAGACCCTGGGCGGGGTCATGACGCGACTGATCGAAAAGAACACCACGATTCCGACAAAGAAGAGCCAAGTCTTCTCAACGGCGGCGGACAACCAGCCGGCGGTGAGCATCCATGTCCTTCAGGGTGAACGGTCCATGGCGGGCGACAACCGGACCCTCGGTCGCTTCGAGTTGGTGGGGATTCCTGCAGCGCCGCGGGGTATGCCTCAGATCGAGGTCGGATTCGACATCGACGCCAACGGGATCGTTCACGTCTCGGCGAAGGATCTCGGGACCGGCAAGGAGCAGAGCATCAAGATCACGGCCTCCAGCGGCCTCTCCGAGGAGGAGATCCGGAAGCTCGTCAAGGATGCCGATGCCCACGTCGAGGAGGACAAGAAGAAGAAGGAATTGATCGAGGCGAGAAACCAGGCGGATACACTGTCCTACAGCGTAGAGAAGAACATCAAGGAGTTCGGCGACAAGATCGATGCCGCCGAAAAGGCACGGATCGAGGAAGGCATCGCCAAGGTGAAGAAAGCGATCGAAGGCGACGACCTGGAGGCAATCAAGGCGGCCCAGGAAGAGCTGACCAACGCCTCACACAAGCTGGCGGAAGCGATGTATGCCAAGACAGCAGGGCCGCAGGCCGGCGCCGATGCAGGTCCTCATCCCGGAGCGGGGGATGCCGCTGCGGGCGCTCAGGCCGGAGGCGGCAAGAAGGATGATGATGTGGTAGACGCCGATTTTGAAGATGTGAAGAAGTAGATCTTTTCTCGCAAAACCTGCCCGGGGTCGTCACTACCGAACCCCGGGCTTTTTTTTATCGACGGCGGGCTGCGTTTGGTATAAAGAAGCGATAGCGGGGAAATTGCCTTAAGGGTGATCAGAACGAGAGGCGGTCGCATGGTTAACCGTTTGAATGGTTCTATTCGGCGGATAGCGCCCTTTACGGCGTTGCTGATCCTCTTCGTCGCTCAGGCGGCCGTGGTTGCAGACCCGGGGACTAAAGCCCACGTCCCCGTATCACCAGCGGGGTGTGATACCAGGCTGCTTATAGATCAGGACTATTTACCGGCGCTGCTGGAAGGCATCGATCAGGCCCGACGGGAGATTGCCCTGTCCGTTTTTTTCTTCAAGACGAACGGATTCAAAGACCACCAACCGGATAGGGTCCTGTCACACCTCCGGGAGGCGGCCCGGCGCGGAGTCAAAGTGGACGTTGTCATCGAACAGGGGAAGGAAAGAGACAGCGTCAGCGGAGCCAACGCCGAAACGGTAAAAAAACTGAAGGCCGCGGGGATTGAGATCTGCATGGACGGACCGGACAAGACGACGCATGCCAAGATGGTGATCATCGACCGGCGGTATCTTTTCATCGGAAGCCATAACCTGACACAGTCCGCTCTGAAATACAACCATGAGGTTTCCGTGCGGATCGATTCCCCGTCATTGGCCGAGGAGGGCCTCCGGTACATGAAATCCATCTGCCCCCGATAGCGGCGATATTTTGCGAGGTCGTCATGGTTTGATCCGGCGCTCTTCGGGACATCGGTTGCCATGGGAAGATGTGTTGATGAAACGAGGTTCGGTTGATGTGTGAGAGAATATCAGGGTTAATCAAGCGATGGCGAAACGTTGCGTTGACCCTGCTGATTTTCTTTCTTTTCCTGTCGGGTTTGGCCGGAGATTGTCTTGCAACGGAGCCACAATCGGTTCAACGCTATGCCATCGGCTGCATCCTCCCCTTGTCGGGTCGCAATGCCGCTTATGGCAACCGGGCTCTTGATGCGGTCCTCCTCGCGGCCGGTGTATTCAACGCGTCCAAGGAGACACAGATCCGAATCCTGATCGAGGACTCGCAGAGCGAGTCGGCCGTCGCCGGGGCGGCGGTGGGAAAATTGGCCGCCGCGGGGGTGACCTGTATCCTTGGACCGCTGGGAAGCCAGGAGGCCGTGGAGGCGGCAAAAGAGGCCCAGCGCCTTAAAATCCCCATCCTCACCCTGACGCAACGGGAGGAGATCACCGGGATCGGGGATCACGTCTTCCGGAATTTCCTTACGGCGGCTATGCAGGTCCGGACGGTGGTTCACTACGCCCAGGCGGAGCTCGGGCTCCGCAGGTTTGCCGTCCTCTACCCGGATGACCCCTACGGGAATGAAATGGCGCATCTCTTCCGAGAGGAAGTCCGACGGAAGGGGGGTGAGGTTCGTAAAGAGAAGTCCTACAAGACCGACCAGACCGATTTCGCAGAGGAGATCCTGGCGCTCGGCGGAGTGGCGCCCGTCAATCCCGGAACGGGGGTCGCGATGGAAATCTTGCCGAAACCGACTCCGGATTTCGATGCCCTTTTCATCCCCGATTCTCATGACCGGGTCGCGATGATCGTTCCGCAGCTCGCCTATTACAACCTCACAAGGACCAGGCTCCTCGGAACGAGCGGTTGGGATTCCCCTGGGCTCCTCAAGATAGATCCCAAGCAATTGGAGGGGGCTGTTTTTGTGGATGGTTTCTTCGCGGACAGCTTCCGTCCCGAGGTGAACGATTTCATTGAAAATTTCTATACGGCGTACGAACGAGAACCCGGCACGATGGAAGCCCTCGTCTACGACGCGGCGGATATGACGGTAAGGGTGCTTGTCGAGAACAGGGGCGGGACCAGGGATGCCTTCCGTAAAAGTCTGCTGCAATTGAATCGTTATCCGGGGGTGACAGGCAGGACTTCCTTTCCGCCGACCCGGGATGCGGAAAAGGATCTGTTCGTTCTGATGGTCAAGGATGGCAAGATTGTCCAGGTGAAATAGGAGTGTATGCGATTTATTCTGACAAATGACGATGGTATTTACGCTCGGGGGCTCTCCGCCCTTTACCAGGAACTCTCAAAGGATGCGGAGTGCATTGTCGTGGCGCCCGAAATCGAGCAGAGCGCCGTCGGTCACGCGATCACGATCGCCCGGCCGCTGATGGTCCGGAAGGCCCTAAAAAACGGAAATTTCCTGGGCCATGCCGTCGCCGGGACGCCGGCGGACTGCGTCAAGATCGGCATCTGCGAGCTGGCCTGCGGACCGGTCGATCTGGTCGTCTCCGGGATCAACCGCGGGGCCAATGTGGGGATCAATGTCCTGTACTCGGGGACCGTATCGGCGGCTACAGAGGCGGCGATCCAGGGAGTTCCTGCGATTGC
>PNOO01000259.1 GCA_013824905.1 Syntrophus sp. (in: bacteria)
GGGAATATACCACCCCGACCAGGGCGACATTTTCTACCAGGGGGAGAGCCTCCTCGGGCTCTCCCCCGATCTCATCGCGATCCGCGGCATTTCCAGAACCTTCCAGAATCTCAGGCTATTCATGAACATGAACGTCCTGGATAATCTCATGCTGGGGCGTCATGTCCACATGAAGAAGAACATCTTTGCCGCCTTTCTAAGGCTCCGCGGAGAGGAACTTCGCCATCGGGAAAGGGTGGAGGAGATTATCGATTTTCTTGATTTACAGGCTTACCGCAAGTCGCGGGTCGCCGATTGCCCTTACGGCGTCCAGAAAAGGATTGAACTGGGAAGGGCCCTGGCCTTGGAGCCCAAGCTCCTGCTGCTGGATGAACCCATCTCGGGATTGACCTCCGAGGAAAAAGAAGAGGCGGCTTACCGGGTCACCGAGATCCGGGGGCGCTTCAAGATCGCCATTATCTTGGTGGAACACGACCTGAAGATCGCCTCTCGTCTGGCCGATTCGATGACCGCCTTCAATTACGGCCAGAAAATCGCCCAGGGAACGCCGGAGGAGGTCCAGCGCAATCCGGAAGTTGTCCGCGCCTACGTAGGTGAAGAATGACATCATTTCTGAAGATCGCCAATATTGAAACGCTCTACTTCGATCGCATCTACGCCCTTCATGGACTCTCTCTGGAAATCAAGGAAGGGGAGATATTCGCCATCCTGGGCCCCAATGGGGCCGGGAAGACCACCCTGCTGAGAACCATTGCCGGACTGCTGAAGGATCAACCGAAAAAGGGGACGATCGAGTTCAACGGTCGCCCTATCCAGCGCCTCTCGCCGGAGAAGATCTCTTCTTTGGGTATCGTTTATGTGCCGGAGGATCGGGGCCTTTTCCGGGAACTAACGGTGAGGGAAAACCTGGAGCTTGGCTGCTGGGGACGAAGCGATCGAGGGATTGAAGCGGACATGAACTATATCCTGGATCTCTTTCCCATCCTGAATGAGAGGCGGAACCAGCAGGCCGAGACCCTCTCGGGGGGCGAACAGCAGATGCTGGCCATCGCCAGGGCCTACCTCCGCAAACCGAAGCTCCTCATGCTGGACGAACCTTCCCTCGGGCTCGCTCCGCTGATCGCCCGCAACGTCTGTGACGCCCTGGTCAAGATCAGCAATTTGGGAACGACGATCCTGCTGGTGGAACAAAATGCGAAGCTGGCGCTTCGGATTTCCCATTACGGCTACATCCTGGAGGCCGGGCGGATCGTCCTGAAGGGGACGGCGCAGGAATTGATGGAGAATCCCGATGTGCAGGAGCTCTACCTCGGCCTGGGAGGCGAGACCGCATCTCCCAAAGGCTGGCGGCTATACAAGAAACGAAGGAGCTGGTAATGAGGGCGGTAAACTTTCCTACCCTTTTCTTCGAGCAGGCGGAGCGCCTCAAGGAGCGCGTCGCCTTGCGGCATAAGGATTTCGGCATCTGGCACCGCATCTCCTGGCGGGAATATGCCGCGGGGGTCCGCGAGGTCGCGGCAGGCCTGATCTCCCTTGGCGTCGGTCACGGCGATCGCGTCTCCATCCTGGGAGAGAACCGTCCCGAATGGCTGATCTGCGACCTGGCGGTGATGGCCATCGGCGGCGTGACCTGCGGCATCTACACCACCTCGGCGCCGGAAGAGGTGGCCTATATTGTAGGCCATTCCGAGTCGAAAGTCATCTTCATCGAAAACGAGGAACAGGTAGACAAGATTCTGCAGATCCTGCCCGAAGTGAACCTGAACAAGGTGATCGTCTGGGACAATAAGGGTCTATGGGGATTTTCGCAGGAAAAGATCGCCTTTTATGAGGACTTTCTTAAAGAGTCCAAGGAGTACCTGAAGAATAACCCCCGCTGTCTGGAAGAACGGCTTGGCTCGGTCCGGTCGGATGACACGGCGATGATCATCTATACCTCCGGCACCACCGGCCGTCCCAAGGGGGCGATGATCTCCCACCGGAATATCCTCGAACTGACCGACTCCTTCGTGCAGGCCAACCCCTCCTTTGAAACGGACGAGGTGGTCTCCTACCTCCCGCTCTCACACATCTATGAGAACCTGATCTCCCTGTTCCAGTCCATCTGGTCGGGGGGGAGGGTCAATTTCGTGGAGAGCCCGGAGACGCTGCCCCAGAACCTCCGGGAGGTTTCCCCCACTATCTTTGCCAGTGTGCCAAGGTTGTGGGAGAAGTTCGCCTCCGCGATTGAAATCCGCATGTCCGACGCCCCTCCGGTCAAAAGGGTTCTCTACCGCCTCAGTGTCGGGGTTGGGCTAAAGTATGTCCGGACGAAGGAAAAGACGCGGGAGCGCCTCTTGTGGGGGCTCCTCTACTGGCCCTGCTATTTCGCCGTCCTTTATCACCTGAAGAGGCAGATGGGGTTCGAACGGATCCGCTGGGCCATATGCGGCGCCGCCCCGGCCGCCCCGGAATTGTTCGAGTTTTACAATGCCCTGGGCGTCCCCCTGCGGGAGGGTTACGGTCAAACCGAATCGACCGGCGTCATCGCCGTACAACGGCTCGATCGTCCCCGTTGGGGATACGTAGGTGAACCGATCCCGAACGTGGAGGTAAAAATAGCGGAAGACGGGGAAATCCTGGCCCGAGGTCCGGGCGTGTTTCAAGGCTACTTCAAGGAACCGGAGCTGACCGCGGAGACCATCCGGGACGGATGGCTCTACACGGGGGACGTGGGGGCGATGGAGGACGGCTTCCTCAAGATCCTGGACCGGAAGAAGGATATCATCATCACCGCCGGGGGGAAAAATATCACCCCCGCCTTCATTGAGAACAAGTTGAAGTTCAGTCCCTATGTCCAGGATGCCGTGGTGATCGGTGAACGGAGAAAATACCTGGTGGCCCTGATCCTGATCGATGAAGACAACGTCACCAAGTACGCCCAGGATCACCGGATACCCTTTACCACGTTTGAGGATTTGACCACCCGACCGGAGATCAAAAAACTGATCGATCAGGAGGTCTATAAGGTCAACAAAACGTTGGCGCAGGTGGAGACGATCAAGAAGGTGGCCCTCCTTCCCAGACGTTTTTATGAGGAGGACGGCGATGTGACTCCCACGAAGAAGGTCAAGCGGCGTTTTGTGGAGAAACGTTATGCGGAGCTGATCGAATCCCTTTACAAAGACAAAGAGTAACGCAGCATCCGGCCTTTTTACGAAGCCGTCAAGATTAACCGAGGTTATATTCAATGGATCTTACTGAAAGTTACCGCGAGGAACTGCGCCTGATCCGAAAACCATGGACCGGATTGGGGATCGGCCTGATCGTCCTGGCGCTCCTGGTCATTCCCTGGTTAAAAATGGACTATATGGTCTATATGGCGACTGTCGTTTTCATC
>PNOO01000260.1 GCA_013824905.1 Syntrophus sp. (in: bacteria)
AGGGGGGCGAAGAGGGACAGGAGGGCGAGGACCGTAAGCGTTCCCGAGATGGGACGGGTGAAGAAGATCGACATGCTCCCGTGCGCGATCGTCAGAGACTGGCGGAGCGACATCTCCACCATCGGTCCCAGGACCAGCGCCAGGACCATAGGCGCCGGCGGGTAATCCAGCTTCCGCATCACATAACCGACCAAGCCGAAGAAGAACATCACCCACATGTCGAAGATGTTGTTATCCGTCGCAAAGACCCCTACTGCCGAGATTGTGATGATCAGCGGCATCAGGACCTTGTAGGGAACCTTGAGCAGCCGAACCCAGATCCCGATCATCGGCATGTTCTGGATGACGAGCATGACGTTTCCGATGTACATGCTGGCGATCAGCCCCCAGACAAAATCGGGATGCGTAGAGAAAAGGAGTGGACCGGGACGAAGCCCATGAATCAAAAGCGCCCCTAGCAGGACTGCAGTCGTTCCCGAACCGGGAATCCCCAGCGTCAAAAGCGGAACCATCGCGCCGCCGGCCGCCGCGTTATTCGCCCCCTCCGGCGCCGCCACCCCCTCGATGACCCCCGTCCCGAACTTCTCCGGATGCCTGCTCAGCTTTTTTTCCACCGCATAGGCCATAAACGAGGCGATCGTCGCCCCCGCCCCGGGCAGCACCCCGACAAAAAAACCGATGATCGATCCCCGCCAGATCGCCCCGAACGAATCCTTCCAGTCCCGAAGGTTCGGAAAGAGACTCAGAAAGTTCAGCTTCGCCTCCGTGAAGATCTGCTGCATCGGCGCCTCGATGTTTACCAGCACCTCCGAGGCGGCGAAAAGACCCACTGCCATTCCGATGAAGCCGACGCCATCCAGGAGGCTCATACTGCCAAACGTGAATCGGGCCACCCCGCTGATCGCGTCGATCCCTACGCAGGCGAAGATCAAACCCAAAACCCCGCTGATGATCCCTTTGAGAGGCGAATCTCCCCCCAGCGACGTCACCATCGTCAGCCCCATGAACGTCAGGGCGAAATACTCCGGCGGACCGAACGATACGGCATAACTCGCCAGAACCGGCGCAATGAAGGTCAGCATCAGGACCGCGAACGTCCCGGCTATGAACGAAGAGAGGGCCGCCATCCCCAATGCCGGCCCCGGCCGCCCGTTCTTGGCCATCTGGTAGCCGTCCAGCGTCGTCATCACCGAAGCGGACTCTCCGGGAACATTCAAGAGAATCGACGTCGTCGATCCCCCGTACATCGCCCCATAATAGACACCGCACATCGTGATGATCGCCGTTGTCCCATTCATCCCGAACGTGATCGGTATCAATATCGCCACACCCGTCGTCGGCCCGATCCCCGGCAGAACCCCGATCAGAGTCCCGATCAGCGTCCCGATAAAGCAGAAAAGGAGATTCTCCCACGAGGTAGCAACCTGAAATCCCAAAATGATATTATGAAAGATGTCCAAGATAAAACCTCCCCGCTTCCACTAAAATCCGAACATGTTCGAGGGCAATGTAACACCCAGGAGAACCTGAAAAATGATGTAGAGCCCAGCCGTCGTCGACACGGCAACCAGGAGCGTCAGGGGCCATTTCTCACGCTCCACGACCCCTATCAGAAACGCCACGTACAGGAAAGTGTCCATGACAAATCCCACCACCTCGAGCAGGACGATGTACGCCGCCAGCCCTCCCAGAACCGAACCGATGGCGATGAACGCCTTCGCTCCCGGGAAGGGCGATTTTTTGTCCTTCTCGGTTGCCTCACGACGCCAGGCAGTCACAAGCAGGATCACCGCCAGCACGGCCAGAAGCACCCCGAGCCAGAAGGGAAGAAATCCCGATCCCGGACCGAACGTCGCCGACGGCGGCATCATCCAGGCCTCCCGGATCACAAAGCCGGAGAGGACCAAAAGAACAACCCCGGTAATCACATCCGCTTTTTTCATTAACCGCCTCGTCTCTTCTTGAGTTTCATAAAGGCGGGGGTGAAGATGCACACCCCCGCCTTCGGCCAGCATTATGTTATCGCTATTTCTTTTTGATCAGGTTCATGTCCTTGAGGATGACGGCGTACTTGGCGTTCCATTCATCGAGGAACTTCCCGAATGCGGGTCCGTCCAGCCAGGCTTCCGTAAGCATGTTGTCCTTACAGTACTTCTTGAAGGTTTCCGTCTTCGTGTATTTCAAGAGAGCCTCCTCCAGGACCTTGCGGGCGTCCGCCGGGATGTCTGCAGGGGCGCATAGGCCGCGATTCTGGACGTAGACTGCATTGATTCCCTGCTCCTTCATCGTGGGAACGTCGGGGGCGCCGGCGAGCCGCTGTTCGGCATAGACTCCCAGTATCCGGACCTTGCCGGCCTTGTAGAGCTCCAGGGCCTCGCCGGGGTTGGCGACCATCATGTCCACGTGACCGCCCAGGACTGCCGCGTTGACCTCGCCGCCGCTGTTGAAGACGACATAGTTGAATTGGACGCCGGCCGCCTTCTCGATCAGATAGGCGCAGATCGAATCGGAGGAGCCGAGCTGGGTGCCGCCGACGGTGATCTTCTTGGGGTTCGCCTTCGCGTCGGCCACGATGTCCTTCATGGATTTGTATTTGGAGTCTGTCTTCACCATCAGCATGTATTCATCAAAGGCGAAATTGGCGATCGGCGTGAAATCCTTCAGGCCGACCGGGGTGAGGCCCATCAGCGGGGTGGTCATGAAGCTCGTGACCGCGGTCACCATGAAGTAGGGGTCCTTCTTCTTGCTGGCCACATAGGCGAAGGCGATACCACCGCTTCCGCCCGGCTTGTTCTCGACGACCAGCGGTTTGGGGAGGAGCTTCTCCTTTTCCACGGCCGAAGCCAGGGTGCGGGCGAAGATGTCGCTGCCGCCGCCGGCGCCGGCGTGGACGATAATGGTGACGGGTTTTTCCGGGTATGTCCCGGCAGCCAGGGCGTTTCCAGCCCCCAAGGCTACATACAAAGCGACCAATAACAATACCGATAATTTACTCAGGTTTTTCATTACTTTCCTCCTTGATACGACCGGTTCGCCGGTAGGTTTCAGAAAAAACCGTCAGCGACCAGGCAGTTAAAAAACCATACAAAAACCGGTGCATTCTTCTTGTAACTTCTATTGCCCGCATCACCTCCTCTTATGGAATCGGTTTTTCCCTGCCGCTTGACAAATCGACGTTGTTTTCTTCGTTCTGACCATAGAGCTGCTCGATCTGCATATCGTAGTGGATCTCCAACTCGCGAATAGCCCTGTCCATGTCACGCGCGATGATCGCTTTAGTAATCCGGTCGTGGATGTCGAGCATCAGTTCCATCCTCGATAGATCCTTAAGGAAATAGTCGCGA
>PNOO01000261.1 GCA_013824905.1 Syntrophus sp. (in: bacteria)
TGGATCAGCGGCTTTTTCAGTAGCCTGCTAAACGTTCGCTTTCGGTCTACCCAATCCTAAATTGACTTTGGCGTTCGGAGACGCCCGATACCCCAACTTCTTGAGGGCCTCCATATGGGGAATGGCGCCGTCGGGATCCAGCCTGTTGATCATGGATACGGAAAACACCGTGTCCGTCGCAGAGGCGGAACTCTCTTCCAAAGCCCTCATCAAATCGCCCAACTGCGAAGGTTCGACGAGAAATTCTATGATCGCACTCAACACCCGTTCATCTTTTACATCGTCTTTAAAAATGGCCTTCTTTGTGTCTTCCATAAGGCTGGTTAAAGGATTCAGCGGTTCGAACTCGACGCCAAGCCGTGCAAAGGGAGCGGCAATTTTCTCTATATTCCGAATGGTGACGCCGACACCCGGTCGACCGACTTCCACGGCGATCCCCACCTGTCCCCTCTTGTACCGACCCGTCACATCGTTGCTCTTCATTTCCGATGTGCCGCGTCCCCATCCGCCCGTCGTGGCGGAATGAGGTGCGTTGGGGTCGCTGAACACCCTTCTGACGATACGCGGCCAGGGCAGGTCCGGCTCCTGCTCGAATGCCTCCACAGGACATCTTTTCGCTCTATAGCAAACGCCGCATTCAACGCACATCTCCGCATCTATTCGGGCAACGTCCGCTTCCAAATGAATGGCCCTCACGGGACACACAGGCAGGCAATCGCCACATCCGATACAGAGTTCTTGGTCGATCATCAGTTCGCACCCCCTGAAAGTATTATGGTATTGAGAAAGCCTCTATTTCTCGGCCATATGTCTGAGGACTTCCACCGTTCGGGGAACATTGAAAATTCCGCAGGGACAAGACTTGGCCATCCTTTTGCCTGCCTCTTGTGCCGTGATATCACCCTTTTTTATTCTCGCAACGTAATGATCTATCATCGATGGTGAGATCATGCTGTGACCGCAGAGGGTGGTGATCTTTAAATGATCGTCACTGGGCAAAAGCTCTTTTTTTCCCCAGATGCCCAGGGAGAAAAGAACGGTGTGAGGTTTCAGGCCGACCCCTTTGCAGATATCGAACAGATCCTCGGTCAGGCCGCTCGCTACGACGGAAAGACCGGCATCCTTTTCTTTGAATTCCTTTAAGATTTGGAAAGCCTTTTCCCTGTCGGTCACAACCGACATGAAGCCGTTTAACGTCACACGGTTCATGATCTGGACGTAGTCATCGCCCTGAGCCGTTGAGCCGGCGCCGCTGCGGCCTATGTTGGCCGGTTCATGCTTGTAGACGATATCGGCCAGTTCTTTTGTTTTGCGCAGGGTTTCCTGCTTTGTCTTTTCATCCACATCGTCGAAACCTTTGGCAGGTCTCACGAAAATCACATAATCCCGCTTCAGTTCTTCCGGAGTGGCAAATCGGTGGGCGGAATGACTCATGGTGATGCCTCCTTAAAAGGGGTCCTATTCGCAAAGAGGTCTTCCCAGACCCAGATTCATCTTTGCATTGGGCCTGACCTGGAGACCCATTTTTGCCAGAACAGGTTCGATGGGAGAAGCAAACCCGTTCTCCATCCGGGTCACCAGTCCGAGACTGAATACCGTATCCAACCGCGAAGAGACGTCCTGCAGAAGCAAAAGCGCCTTTTCCAGCTTGTCCAGCTTGACCTTTGCCTCGACGATGCACGACAGAACACGTTCGTCCCGCAGCCCTTCCTTCAACAGCCCTTTTTGTGCATCGCCGATCAGGGCCGTCATGGGAGAATTCTCCGCCATCTCCGCATCCGCCAGCATCAGCGTCTGGATGATCATTTCCGCGTTGCGCAAATAGGTCCCGGTATTGGGCCTTCCCAGCTCCACCATAATCCCCACCTCGCCACGTCTGAATTTTCCCGTGCGGTCATTGGTTTTGCACTCCTCCGTTCCCCGCCCGTAACCCGTCGTGTAACGCATCTCTTCCGGCCACTTGCACTGATTGTCGCTGAAGTACTTGCGCACCGCTCTGGGCCAGGTCAGCTCGTCCTGCCGGAGGGCGCCGGTCGGACACTCGGCCACCCTCAGGCAGTTCCCGCATTCCACGCATTCTTCCCTGTCGATTTCCGCTTTGTCGTCATTGAGACGGATGGCAGCAACCGTACAGGTAAAGATACAGTCTCCGCATCCGATGCAGATTTCCTGATCGATGATCATAATCCAACCCTCTATAACAAATCCAAGCCTTCTCAGTTTCCGAACAACGATTCCCACGACCTTTGCAGGGTTCTCTTTTCAAAAAACTATATTAAAATCATGAATAAGGTGTCAAGACAAATTTATCATCAGTCCCGAAACTGCATGAAATAAGTGTTTCGTTATACAATTTATCACTTGTAATATTAGTATATTACAATTATCTTGACGACAATAAATATTTTCCAATTGACAAACGATTATCGATAAAATACAATCGCCAGACCTCATTTCAGTAAAGGTTATCTGACGATCATATGAGCGAACGGATCAAACACAAGAGCCTGGCGGAGCATATCGTCGAGGAGCTCGAAGCGAAGATTATTGACGAGACACTTACTCCCGGGCAGAGAATCGTCGAAGAGACTCTCTGTAAAACTTTCAGTGTCAGCCACTCCCCGGTGCGGGAAGCATTACAGATCCTGGAGAGTCGGGGATTTGTCATCCGCGAACCGCGGCGGGGGTTTACCGTCGTCAGAATTACATTACAGGAAGTGGAAAATATCTACCGGATTCGCGCCCACCTCGAGGGACTCGCCATGGCGCTGGCAGTCCGGCATCGAACACCGATGTTTCTCAGCAAACTCAAGAGGATGCATGAAAAGATGATCCTGGTCGCGGAGAAGGGAAAAGATAAAATCTATCAAGGCCTGAACCAGAAATTTCACGAGATGATCGTCAGCGCCTGCGGCAATCCAAGATTGATTCAACTGATCCGGACCTTCGACAGACAAACTGCGCGCTACCGCATCGCAGTCATGATTGGTCCGGGTTGGATGGAAAACTCCACACGCATACACGGGGCGATCATCACCGCCTTCGAGACGGGCGACGCCGATGCGGCCGAACGGATCCGCAGGGGCGTCGTTCTCAACCAAATCAAACGTTTCTCAGTAATTTTCAGCAACGAGGAGGGGAAGGATGAAGATAGATTCTGAAAAATGCATTGCCTGTCTGGAGTGCATCGATTTTTGTCCGATGAACTGCATGACGGAGAAGGACGACGGCGTTACGATCGATCAGGACGAGTGCGTCGAGTGCGGGGTATGCCTGCGGGCCGGCGTCTGCCCGACGGACGCCATATACATGCCGGAGGAATCCATG
>PNOO01000262.1 GCA_013824905.1 Syntrophus sp. (in: bacteria)
TGCGACGGGCCGACGGCCATCTATGTGACATCGAAATACGCCCCGCATCTCCTCGGCGCCGTGTCGGTTGCGGCCTATTCCTACATGTCGCTGGTGCCGGTCATCCAGCCGCCCATCATGAGGCTCCTGACGACGAAGAAGGAACGCATGACGGTCATGAAGGCGGTCGCCAAGCCTGTCTCCAAGACGACGAAACTCCTCTTTCCTCTGGTCATTACGATCCTCGGCGGCCTCATCGCCCCGAAGGGTCTGCCGCTCCTCGGGACGATTATGCTGGGAAATCTCATGCGGGAATCCGGTGTGGTGAGTCGTTTGACGAAGGCCTCCGAAAATGAGATCGCCAATGTCGTGACGCTCTTTCTGGGTCTCTGCATCGGCGCCACTATGGTGGGAAGCGCCTTTGTCAGGGCCGAGACACTGATCATCCTTGGTCTCGGCTTCGTGGCGATCTGCCTCGATACGGTCTGTGGCGTTACCATGGGCAAGATCATGCGGGTCGTCACCGGCGGGAAGGTAAACCCCCTGATCGGTGCGGCCGGTATCTCCGCCTTCCCGATGGCGGCGCGCGTCGTCCAGAAAGAAGGGGCGAAGTGGAACAAGAAGAGCTACCTGCTCATGCACGCAATGGGCGCCAACGCCGGCGGGCAGGTCGGATCGGTCATCGCCGCGGCGGTGATGCTGTCGGTTCTGGCGGGGATGGGGATCATCCGGTAACGGCAGTTGTTTCAGTGAGAGATAAGCGTTGCCCTTTCCCGGGGCAGCGATTCGATACGCAGGGCCGGGCCGTTTGGTCCGGCCCTGCCGTTTTTAAACTGTCTCCGACTTCGCCCGATCATCGTTTGACGGGTTATAAAATCGACGGCCGGCGGACACGCAGAAAATATTATAGCCAATCCCCCTGGGATGGATTATGATCGTCGCCATGATACCCATCGTTTCCATTGTCGGCATGTCCAATTCGGGAAAGACGACCCTGGTCGAGAAGCTCGTCGCAGAGCTGACCCGGCGCGGCTTTCGTGTGGCGACGATCAAGCATAATCGCCATGGGTTCGAGATCGATCATGAGGGGAAGGACAGCTGGCGTCATAAACAGGCAGGGGCCGTCGCCACAGTTCTTGCTTCACCCGGACGGATCGCCCTGATCGAGGATGCGGCGAAAGATTATGACCTGATCGAAATCCGGGATCTTTACATCCGCAACGTAGACATTATCCTCGCGGAGGGGTACAAGAAAAATCCCCACCCCAAGATCGAAGTCTTCCGTGCAGAACTCATGCGTGAGCGCCTCTGCGGTCCGGGGGAGAATCTCATCGCCCTGGCCGGCGATAGACCGGTATCTTCGGAGGCGCTGTGGTTCGACTGGAACGATGCAGCCGGTCTCTCAGATCTGATCGTGGAGAGATTTCTCTCCAAAAAGGGGTGAACCGTGGATCTCAGCCGCTGCCGCCAGATCTTACTCTTTTCGGCCATTTCCAGCGCATTCTTCACCCTTGTGAGCGTATCGGTCCTTGACGCCTGCACCTTGTGGGCTGCGGCGGGGGACCGCGCGGCACACAGGGGGAGCCTCATCGCCAAGAACCGGGACTGGACGCCCGAACCGTCCGAGATCCGTTTGGTCCATCCCTCAACTGGCTTTCGGTCTCTGGGTCTTTTCCCCATCCGAGACGGGAAGCAAAAGGACATCGTTGCAGGGGTCAATGAAAAGGGGCTGGTCGTCGTCACTGCAACGGCGAGCAGTATTCCGCAAGCGGAGCGGGAAAAAGGCGGAAGAGGCCTGATGCAGCAACTTCTTAACGTCTTTTCTACGGTGGGGGATATTCTGGAAAACAAGACGGTTTTCACACACACCCATCCCTCGACGTATCTGATCGCGGATCGCCGCCAGACCGCGTGGATCGAGGTGGCGCCGGGGGGACGAGTCTCTCTCCGCACCACAAAAAGGGGCGTGCTTGCGCATACGAACCACTACCTGGACGAGACGCTGATCGGTGCGAACGGGAAGATCGGCCGGAGCAGCAGGACGCGCCTGGGCCGCATCGGGGAGCTTTTGGACCGCTGTACGGCGCCGTTGACCCTGGAGGATTTCATCGCCTTCAGCCAGGACCGCAACGACGGGCCGGACGACAGCCTCTGGCGGACGGGGGGTAAACCGGATGGAAAAAGGACCCTGGCGAGTTGGATCGTTTCCCTGCCGCCTGAGGCCCCGCCGGAGCTCTTTGTCCGGCTGGCCAATCCCGGCGAACCGGAACGGACGATGAGGATGACGCTTGATGGGCCATTCTGGAAGAGCATGAACGAATGATTTTTTAGAGTGCATAAGGAGAAGATGATGGATCAAGAACTGCCCGGTTGTGCGCGCTGCCCGTATGAACCGCAGGGGCGAATCTGCCAGAATGAAGAAGGGAAGGCGCCCCCCTTCTGCCCCACGGTAAATAAAGAAGCGGTGATTGCAAGGGCGCTCGAAGAGCTGAAAAAACCGGAAATCTTGGAATTCGCCCTGCAGGCGTCGATTCAGGAGGGGGAAGGGTACACGGACCGGGAACTCGGTTACGCCAGGGCCAGACCTCTCAAGCCGCGGATTCTGGAAATCATCGAGTTTGCCGGGAGGATGAAGTACAAAAAGATCGGGCTCGCCTTCTGCATAGGTTTGCGCAAAGAGGCCAAGGTTGTGGAAAACCTTCTTGCGGCGACCGGCTTTACGGTCGTTTCGGGACTCTGCAAGATGGGCCGGGCGCCGAAGGAGACGATCGGGATCCGGGATGATCAGAAGATCAGGATCGGCTGCTTCGAGTCGATGTGCAACCCCATCGCCCAGGCGTTTCTATTCAACGAGGAAAAGACTGAGTTCAATGTCATGATCGGTCTATGCGTGGGCCACGACTCCCTCTTTCTGAAATACGCCGATGCCCCCTGCACGGTCTTCGCCGTCAAGGACCGCCTCCTGGGGCATAATCCACTGGCCGCCATCTACAATATCGACAGCTATTACCGGTCGCTCAAATTTCCGGTTGGCGCGAAGGAGTAGCCTCTCCGCTTCCGCCAGCCCGCAATGACAGGGTGGCTTTGAAGCGCACGAAGAAAAGACCCGCGGTACCGACGCGACGTTTACCTCCTTATGCTTCCACGACCGTCCCCACGTTGCAGAAGAAGAATCGCTCACCGAATTCGCCGGCCAGACGGGACGCCGTTTTTTGCCCCGTGCAATGGGAAACTCCGAGACGTTCGATATCAAATGTCTTAAGGGCATCGATGCTTTTGTCCCTTTGCATATCGCTGACCGGGCCGAGATGCGTACCGCCGATCACGGCATGGAT
>PNOO01000263.1 GCA_013824905.1 Syntrophus sp. (in: bacteria)
GACGAGGATCGCCTTGGGCTCGCCGGGGACCTTCCAGCGGCCGAAGCGGCAAGGGATCTCCTTGATGGCGATCCCTTCCCGGATCCGGTTCCAGCACTCCTCGTCCGTCTCTTCGAATTCGATGTTGGTCTTGAGATCCGGTCCAAGGACAAAATAATGTTCTCCATAGATCCTCGTCGCCTCGGGGAGCTTGCTTGTGATGACCGTGTAGATCCCCCCAACCTTGTTACAGACCTCCCAACTCACCTCGAAGAGGGTATGTTCGCGCGCTTCAGTCATGCAGATTCTCCTTTTGGCTTTTTTTTAATGGATTGTGACAGATCGTCGAGAATATTCATGTAATTGATATAGGCCTCGTAGGGCGACTCAAAGGGGTTGAAGTAACGGTGGACATCCCCATCGGAAAACCATTTCGTACACATGTAGTAAAAATGGTCGGACGTCTGGAGCATCCGCCAGGTTTTAAGAATGCCTTCGTCTTTCTGCCGTCGGACGGCGGATTCCATTCCGTATAGCGCCCATGTTGCGTCCCGCTGCATGGCGTTTCCCAGCCATGCCGTGGTGTCGCGCTCCTCGTCCGCCCAGGAGATGAAGGAGGGGCAGTCGATCTCGCCGACCGCTTCATGACCCTCGGCTGCCTCAGCGGGAGTCTCGAAACGAAAATCGGGGTGCCGGAGAATCTCCCCGGGAAGCGCCCGGAGGAAATCGAAGATTCCCGTTTCCGGCCACTGGTGTTCGCCAAAAGTTTCATAATCCATAAAGAGGTTGATCATTGCCTCTTCCCGCTTGATCCGGTGGAGCCAGTGGCCGTATTTGGCCGCCGTGAGCGGATATTCCGCCCAGTTCCGGTCGGAGAACCGGAAGGCCACGTCGTCCGAGAGTCGGTAATTCCTGAGGAGGATCTTCATTTTTCTGCATCCCATCGGGCGGTAGACCTGGTTGGGAGTCCGCCGGCCGAGGATCTTTTCCGTCCCTTCGGCCAGGATGGTTCCATAGCCGAGCTTCTCCACCACCTCGGCCAGGTCGTTGCTGTAGATCAGTTCCGTGTGGCGGAAGGTCCGCCCCTTCTGCCCGAAGAGGGTGTGGATCCTCTTCCCATGTCGGAGAACCTGCGCCCGGAATTCCTGCGGCGAGAAGAGGAAGGCAAGCGAGTGGCAGTCGGTCTCGTTGAGGAACTCGACGCATCCCGTCGCGGCGAGCCTCCGGAAGCTCTCCAGGACGTCGGGACGATGGCGTTCCAACTGGTCGATGGCCACGCCGGAGAGGGAGAAGGCGACCCGGAATTTTCCTTCGTGTCGATCGATCAGTTCGAGCAAAAGGGCATTGGCGGGTAGATAGCACTTTAGGGAGACCCGGTCAAGTATCCGGCGATTTTCCGCCTCGTCTTCATAGTCATGGAGATGTCCCACGTCAAAAAAGGAGTATCTTCGGAGACGGCAGGGCTGATGGACCTGAAAATAGAGACAGACGCTCGGCATGCGTATCGCTTTCCAAATTTTAAAACATCAAGGCGCCGTTGCGGACGCAGCCGTCTCCCGGTAGATCTCTGCGATTCGCTCCGCGGCGGTTTCCCAGCGGATCTTCCGGAGTTCCTCCCTCGCCTTCTCCGCCATCTCGCCCTGCCAGGGCGGGGTGCTTCAGGACGGCGACGATCCTGCCTGCGATCTCCCGTACGTCCCAGAAATCGACTTTGAGCGCATGCTTGAGGATTTCGGCGATACCCGACTGGCGGGAGATGATCACCGGAACATCATATGACATCGCTTCGAGAGGGGAGATCCCGAACGGTTCGGAGACGCTCGGCATGACGTAGAGGTCGCTCAGCGAGAAGATCCGCTCGATCTCCTCCCCCTGGAGGAATCCCGTGAAGTGAAAATGGTCCCCGATCCCCAGCTCGCCGACCCGTTCGATCATCTGCCCCATCATATTGCCGGCGCCCGCCATAACGAAGGTCACATCGGGAAGGACCTTAAGGACCCTGGCCGCCGCCTCGACGAAGTAGTCCGGCCCCTTCTGGAAGGTGATCCGGCCGAGAAAGAGGACCATCTTCCGCCTCCCCGTTCGTTCGGTTTGGTAGATCCGCTGCGCCTCATTCCGGGAAACGGCGTTATAGACTACGGAGATCTTCTTCGGCGCTATTCCGTAACGTTCCACGATCATCCTCTCCGTCCGGTGGCTCACGGCGATGAGGCGGTCGGCCTGCTGAAGCCCTTCCTTTTCGATATCGAGGATCTCCCCGTTGACGTTTTCGCCGCTCCGGTCATATTCAAGCGAATGGACATGCAGGACGAGGGGTTTCCCGCTGATTCGACGGGCGAGTAGGGCGGCGGGGACGGTCATCCAGTCGTGGGCGTGGATGATGTCGAAGGAAAAGCGGCGCGCGACGGCGCCGGCGGCCCGGCCGTAGCGGATCACCTCGGCGATCAGGTTGATGCCGTAGACCGGGATGGAATCTCGAAATCTGCCTCCTTCGGAAAGATAGAGATCCTGGTAACGGCCCTCGTTGAGGTAGGGGTTCAGCAGGGCAGGGATAGGGCGGACCGTGATCCGCCGGAGGAGTCCTGTCTCTTCGGGTTCCGGGTCGGCGCCGGAAAAAGGGAGTCCGAAGGCGGGGACGAGATTCAAAAAGGGAGCAGACGTCTCTTCGGCCTGCGGCAGGACGAAGGTGATCTGATGGCCGAGACCGGCCAGCCCCTTAGTCATGCCGAAACAGGCCGTGCCCAGACCGCCGCTCATCCTGGGCGGGAACTCCCACCCGAACATGAGAATTCGCATGGTGTGCAAGCTCCTTTGTCTTGCGGGGCCGTCGGCCTTTATACAAGTGCATCGGGGGTTAAAAAAAAGTTCCTGTCCGTCCCTATCTGCCTCAATGGCTAAAGCTCGCATACTTTGACACAGTTGCGCCCAAAAGTAAACCCCCGCAAGGAGACTAAAGACGTCAAGAGAATTTATTATCGGAGGAGCAGAAACAGGCGGATCAGTTCGGCGACGCTCCATGCCTGGGCGATGCAGCCCCCCGGCCGGTGAGGGGGATCCCCGTCGAAGACCTCTGAGACGCTTCCGATCCCCGCCTCCCGGAGGTGGTTTCGAAGAAAGCTCCGGAGATGCCGCTTGAGAAATTCCTTTTCCTGCTTTTGGTCTTCGGCGACGCGCAGGGCGGCTTCACCGAAAGGGCCGAGCAGCCAGGGCCAGACGGTTCCCTGGTGATAAGCGGCGTCCCGCTCGGCGCCGTTTCCCCCGTAGCGGCCCCTGTAGGCCGGATCGGCGGGCGAGAGGGTGCGGAGCC
>PNOO01000264.1 GCA_013824905.1 Syntrophus sp. (in: bacteria)
GTGGCCTTCGAATGTGAAGTTCACTTCTTCAATTTCAAAGCGCTCCGCATTCACGCCAAATTCCGCTTCCGCCCCTTCAGCGCCGCCGCTAAAAAGAATGAGATTTTTCTTTTTCATTCCCCTCCCTTTCTTTACCCCGGTATCGTAAGTGACGGATTGCCGGAATCAAGCCCGTCGTTTCAAGTAATTCTATCATTCTCTAATCTATCACGTTTGGGAGGTTTATTGAAAGATTTTTTATTGCCGTCGCACCGGAGGGTCGGTAAGAGCGAGCGAGTCGGCATTCCCTTCCATTCCCGGTATCCACGCGCCCCTTGCTTTCGGTCTTTCTTTTCATTAAGGTGTGGGCCTTGAATCAAAAACGGGGTTTTGGATCGATGAGCGTCGGCTTTCCCACCAAACGTCAATTTCAGAAAGAGCTGCTTTCCTGGTATGATGAACAGGCAAGATCCCTGCCGTGGCGGGAAACGAGGGATCCTTACAGGATATGGGTCTCGGAGGTCATGCTCCAGCAAACCCAGGTAAAGACAGTGGAGGCGTACTACGGACGGTTCATCGATCGCTTCCCGTCGGTGGCGGATCTGGCGCAGGCCGCTCCGGACGAGGTGATGAAGTCCTGGGAAGGGCTGGGCTATTACAGCCGGGCGCGTCATCTCCATCAGGCCGCGCGCGAAGTCGTCGAGAGGTTTGACAGCCGGATACCCGATACCCTCGCGGACTTGATTTCCCTCCCCGGCATCGGCCGCTACACGGCCGGCGCGATTTTGAGCATCGCCTTCGGGAAACCCGAGGCCGTGCTCGACGGGAATGTGATCCGCGTGCTGTCCAGGATGTTCCATATCACGGGAAACGTCCGAAAGGCCTCCACTCAAAGGATCCTTTGGTCGCTTTCGGAAAGCCTTCTTCCGAAGAGCCGCATCCGGGATTACAACCAGGCGTTGATGGAATTGGGCGCACTGACATGCCGGACCGGGAATCCCGCCTGTCCAGACTGTCCGGTATCCCGGATGTGCGAGGCCAACCGGCTGTCCATTCAGCGAGAGCTTCCCGTCAAATCACCGCGGAAGCCGGTTCCCCATTATGAGGTCACAGCCGGGATCATCTGGCGGGACCACCGGCTCCTGATTACGCGCCGGCCGCCGAAAGGATTGCTGGGAGGACTCTGGGAGTTTCCGGGGGGAAAGCTCGAACCGGGCGAGGACCTGGAGGGTTGCCTGAAGCGAGAGATCCGGGAAGAGCTCGGAATCGCGATCGCGGTGGGTGTTCACCTGACCTCGGCGGATCATGCATACACCCACTTCCGGATCACCCTCCACGCCTTCGAGTGCCGGTATCGGGGAGGTCGTATCCGGCTCATCGGAGTCGACGATTATCGATGGATACTCCCGTGGGAACTCGACGGATTCGCCCTTCCGGCCGCCGATCATAAGATCATCGCCCTGTTGAAGGATCGGAAATACGGCGGGATGGACTGAGGAAGCAAAACCGATAGAATCCCGAAGAATCTACAGGAGGGTCGCGCAATGCCTCTCCAGAGATTCCCGAACCCTTTCATGCTCATGTTCAAGTGCCGCGAGACGGTCTTTGGCTCCCTCCAGCGTTTTGTCATGCCCCATCATCTCCAATTCCTTGCACATTCCCGAAAAGACCACGGCGCCAAGATAGGCGCTCGACGATTTGAGGGTGTGGGCGGCCCGGTAAAGGGTGTCCGCATCATTGCCTTCTACAGCCTCGCGAACGCTCCTCATCAGCGCAGAGGAACTATCGAAATACAATAAAATGACCTTTCTGAGGAGATTTCCCGATCCCGGCGGCTGGGGAGGGACCATCTTTTCGAGGACATTCCAGTCTATTGGAGGGGACTCTTCCTGCCGGTCAGGGTCCTTATCTGCCTCTTTTTGATTCATCATGCCGCCCTTCCCTCCATCGCTTCGTTCATCTTGAACCGCTTCTTTTTTCCCATTTCTTTCGGTCACAATGCCGGGATCTTCGATCGGCGTGAATCCATTCATTGCCCCTGTATGTGAGGGAAGCAGCATTGGACAAGAATTTCCTTTTTGATCTAGAAATTTACGATAGGTGCCCTTATGAGTCAAGCAGAATGAATGACAAGGTTGGCTGACGCCATCTCTCCCCTTGTCCCGAAATGACCTCGGTCATCAGCCAAGAATTCTTTCATTTTTTTACATGAACTTGCTGCGGGATGTTGCCTATAAAAATATTCCCGCTATTTCAGCCCGTTTGTCATTGACAGGCGCTGCCCCCTTCACCTATACTACTTTATGCCTTCAGGCAGGTTTCCATGTATCCTGCGGGAAGCGACCAATACACATAAGGAGAATGGAAACACGACCTATGGCGGACTTGATGATCACCTTCGTCGATCTTTTTCTACATCTCGACCGGTACCTCGGGGACATCCTTCAATACTTCGGTGTCTGGACCTATGTCTTGATCTTTCTGATCATATTCTGCGAAACGGGACTGGTCGTAACGCCGATCCTCCCGGGAGATTCACTCCTCTTCGGTCTGGGGGCCTTTGCCGCCAACCCTTACCTCAAGGGGCCGCTCGAGGTGGAATGGCTCTTCATCACGCTTTCGGTTGCGGCCATCGCCGGGGATACGGTGAATTATTCAATCGGCCATTACATCGGCCCCAAGGTCTTTCATGACGGGAAATACCGATTCCTGAAGAAGGAATACCTGGATCGGACCCATCGGTTCTATGAAAAGCACGGCGGAAAAACGATCGTTATCGCAAGATTCGTCCCGATTATCCGCACGTTTGCCCCCTTCGTGGCCGGCATCGGAGCGATGACCTACTCGCGGTTCATCTCCTACAATGTCTTCGGCGGCATCTTGTGGATCGGCATCTTCATCTTCGGAGGTTATTTCTTCGGAAATCTTCCCATTATCAAGAACAATTTCACCCTGGTCATCATCGCGATCATTATCCTATCCATCATGCCCGGGGTGATCGAATACTTTCGCCAGCGAAGGGAAACCACCTGACGTCGGACGGACGGCTGCAAGCGGCATAGACCGGCAGGCGGAGCCGCCCTGCGTATACAGGAAAGATCGATATGAAAAGGATCAAGATAAGAGTGATACTTCCGCTGATGCTGGCACTGCTGCTCGGACCTGTGGCGGTCGGCAGTGCGGCAGAGGATAAGAGTATCATCAAAATCGGAAGCGATGTCGTGATCGAGGCGGGTCAGAAGGTCCGTAATGTGTTCGCCATCGGCGGCCAGATCACCGTCAGC
>PNOO01000265.1 GCA_013824905.1 Syntrophus sp. (in: bacteria)
GAAAAAACAGGACGACCAGCAGGGGCAGCCGGGGGATCCCGTGGAGGAAGGGAAACCAGTGCTGCATTGACCCCAAGAAGATGATAACGCTGAGAATGATCCCGATCGTAAAGCGACCCTTGAGGTCCTTCTCCTCCCGCTCGCGTGCAGCCGCGATCGGATCTTCCCCGATGTCATCGGGAATCCCTAAATACTCATATCCCTGGTCCGTGACGACATGCCGGATCGCCTCAATGCCGACCCATTTCGCCTGGTGGTCGATCGTCGCCCTTGCCGTCGCCAGGTTGACGGCGACATCCGTCACCCCCGGAACCTCCCTGAGCGCCGACTCCACGCGGCGGACGCAGGCGGCGCACGTCATCCCCCCGACTAAGACCGTCGTCTTCAGTGTCTTTTCAGTCGACAACCTCAAACCCCGCTTTCTTTATGCTCTCACTGATCTGCTTCCGATCGACCGGCTTCGCTTCGGTAAAGGTCGCTTCGCCTTTTTGCAGGTCCACATGGACATCCTTAACGTCTTCTATAGCGCCGAGCGCCTTGGTAACGGCCATGACACAGTGCTGGCAGGACATGCCCTTGATCTTGATCGTCGTCATTTCTATCTCCTTTCGTCTGTAAGGATCTTTGTTTCATAAACACTCAGATTTATTTTCTATCATATCTTATAATCGGGGGGCAACGGAATTCCTGCCGCCTTCCACCGGTCTTGAGAAGAATGAGGTAAAGTCCAATTTTTACAGTATGATCCGTCGACACCTGCCCGATTAATCGCTTGACAGGAGCGGAGCAACCGGTTATCCTGCGCAGGTGGGTGGCAGGGCTCAGGATTAAAAAAGACGATCGAGTGACTGACTGCGGCCACCGGTACCCATCACATGGCACCATGAAGGCCGTTTGTCGCCAAAATGAGGTCTATGATCCATTTTACTCTGAAAGACAAACCACGCGGCAGATCGCTCCTCATTGCCCTGCTCATCCTGGCCGTCCTATTGCCGCTCTGGTGGCAGATCGGCAACTGGTACGGGGAGCGCCTCCTCACCGACAGGCGCACCCGGATCACAGGCCTTCTTGCGGTGCATGCCAATTTCTTGGATACGGCTATCAATCAGCGCCTCGCCCTCCTCAATGGGCTCAAGGCCTTCGTGGATGCGCACGTCGCCTCCCATACGGGAATCGATCCGGCGGAATTCCCAGCCTTTGCCTCAGTCCTTTGCAGCGGGACGAAAGGTATCCGCAGCGTCACCATTTCTCCCGACGGGATCACTCTCTTCGCCTATCCGGCAGAGGGCAATGAAGGCCTCGTCGGACAGGATCTGGTCAACGACCGCCGCGCAGCGGTCCGCGCCGATGTTCAGCGCGCCATCCGATCGCGACGGGTTGTCCTGAGCGGTCCCTATGCGCTTCGCCAGAAGGGGCTGGAACTGGTGGCAAGACAGGCCGTATACAAAGGGGAGACCTTCTGGGGCCTCGTCTCCATTTCCTGCGACATCTCCCCGGTATTGGCCAATGTCGCGCTGGATCCCATTTCCGCCGGTATTGAACTGACCATCCAGGACCGCACCAATCATCTCCTCTATGGGAAAAAGTCCGTCCTGGAGGGAAATCCTGTTTTCGGCAAAGTCGATCTCCCCGACGGCTCCTGGAAACTGGCGGCAACGCCTCTGGGTGGATGGAACGCCGCCGTTTCGCGATCTCTCCTCCAGTTCCGCGGGGTCACACTCGCCATCATCCTCCTGCTGACCACTCTTCTTTACCTCCTGATGAGTTACAGTGTGCGACTGAAACTGGCCGTCCGGCAGCGGACCGATGACCTCCAGCGGTCGCTTACGAACCGTTGCGAGGATGAGGAAAGTCTGAACAGGACGCTGATGAATCTCAGGCGGGCGATGGGAGGGACGCTTGAAGCGCTGACCTTTGCCGTAGAGACCAAGGATCCCTATACTTCCGGCCATCATCGGCGTGTTGCGGACCTGGCGCGGACGATTGGTATGGAAATGGGGCTTCCGGATGCGGAGCTCGATGGTATCAGGATGGCGGCGTTCCTCCACGATATCGGAAAGATCTCGCTGCCGGCGGAGATCCTGAGCAAGGCGTCTCGACTGTCGGAAGTGGAGTTCAGTCTGATCAAGACACACCCTCAGAACGGGTATGATATCCTCAAGGAAATCGATTTCCCCTGGCCGGTTGCACGAATGGTGTGGCAGCATCATGAACGTCTGGATGGGTCCGGTTATCCGTTGGGACTCTCGGGAGAGGAGATTCTCTTGGGGGCGCGGATTATGGCGGTGGCGAATGTCGTGGAAGCGATGGTATCGGACCGCTCTTACCGGCCGACACCCGGTCTGGAAAAGGCGCTGGAGGAGATCGGGGCGCAAAGGGGAATCCTTTACGATCCCGCCGTTGTCGATGCCTGCCTGCGTATCTTCAGGGAAAAGGACTTCCGTCTGGCATAGGGAAAAGAGAAATAACCAAAGGGGAAATGGGATGTTGATCCGGTGCTGGGGCGCAAGAGGTTCCATTGCGGTTTCGGGTGAGGGCTATCTGCGGTATGGCGGCGATACCCCCTGCATCGAAATCCGCACCAAGGATGGCCAGATCGTCATCATCGATGCCGGATCGGGGATCCGGAGGCTGGGAAATCGACTCCTTGCCGAGAACCGCCTCGACTTCGCGATGATCTTCACTCATGCCCACTGGGATCATATCATGGGCCTTCCTTTCTTCAAGCCCATCTACCAGCGGGAAACCCGCATCATGATGTATGGCTGCCCTTTCTTCCAGGAATCCGTCAGAGAGATGATCTCCCGCATCATGTCGCCTCCCAATTTCCCCGTGAATTATGACGACATCCTGGCGGATATTACCTATCAGGAATCGTGCAGAGAAACCTTTACGATCGGCAGTCTCACTGTCACCCCCATTCCCATCAGTCACCCCAACCAGGGGATGGGATACCGGTTTGAAGAGGAGGGAAAATCCTTCGTCTTTCTGACCGACAACGAACTTTCCTACCGGCATCCGGGCGGCATGGCGTTTAAAGACTACTGCGCCTTTGCGAAAGGGGCGGACCTCCTTTTCCACGACGCTGAATACCGTCCCGAGGACTACCCGCAGACCAGGACCTGGGGCCATTCGGTCTTCACGGACGCCCTGCGCCTCGCCCTCGCCGCCGGGGTCTCCCGGTTCGGTCTCTATCATCACAACCAGGACAGGACGGACC
>PNOO01000266.1 GCA_013824905.1 Syntrophus sp. (in: bacteria)
AAAACAGAAGAATCGACGGCCGTTCCAATACGGAAATCCGTCCGATCAGCTCCGAGATCGGGCTCCTTCCCCGCGCCCACGGGTCGGCCCTGTTCAACCGGGGCGAGACGCAGGCCCTGGTGACCGTGACCCTGGGGACATCCCATGACGAGCAGCGGATGGATTATATCGCCGGCGAGGAGAGGCGATCTTTCCTCCTCCACTACAATTTTCCGCCCTTCAGCGTCGGAGAGGCCAAGCCTCTTCGGAGTCCCGGACGGCGGGAAATCGGGCACGGCGGTCTGTCGAGAAGGGCGCTCCTTCCCGTTCTGCCGCCCAAAGAGGCATTTCCCTACACCATCCGGGTCGTCTCCGACATCCTGTCGTCCAATGGATCCTCTTCGATGGCCACCGTCTGCGGCGGATGTCTCTCTCTGATGGACGCCGGGGTGCCGATCCGGGATACGGTCGCCGGGATTGCCATGGGGCTCCTGAAGGAAGGCGACCAGGTGGTGATCCTCTCCGATATCCTCGGAGACGAAGACCACGCCGGCGACATGGACTTCAAGGTCTGCGGGACGGAGAAGGGTGTGACCTCCATGCAGATGGACATCAAGATCGACAACCTCACCGGAGACATCCTGAAAAAAGCCCTGGACCAAGCCCGCGAGGGGCGGCTCTTCATCATCGGCAAGTTGCGTGAGACCATCGCGGCGCCGCGTCCGGACATCTCCGTGTATGCCCCGCGGATCACCACCGTCAAAGTGAGACCGGATAAGGTGCGCGACGTGATCGGTTCCGGCGGCAAGAACATCCGCCAGATCGTGGCGGAGACGGGCGTCGAGATCAACGTGGAGGATGACGGCACAGTGACCATCGCCTCCAGCGACGCGGACGCCGCCGCTCGGGCAGTGGCCATGGTGAAATGGCTCACTGAGGATGCCGAGGTCGGAAAGATATACAAGGGTACGGTCAAGAAGATCGTCGATTTCGGCGCCTTCGTCGAGATCCTTCCGGGTACTGAGGGACTTCTGCACATCTCGCAACTCGCCAAGGAACGGGTGAACAAGGTCACTGACATTCTCCAGGAGGGGGACGAGGTGATGGTCAAGGTGCTGGAGATGGACAAGCAGGGAAAGATCCGTCTGAGCCGGAAGGAAGCGCTGGGGGCTGATGGTGATGCTCTCTAAGAAAGTCGGTAGTGCGAGCCATCTGGGGCGGCTTCGCAAAAAGCTCCAGAGGCAAGGCGCGCGACTCCTGAGGAATGAGGCGTACTCTTTGTACGCCGCAGTGACGAGGGAGGAAGCGCAACGAAGCATATGGGCTTTTTGCGGAGCCGCCAATGGTCAATAAGACCATTCTGGATAACGGCATCCGAATCCTGTCCGAGGAGATCGACCATGTCCGGTCGGTCTCCATCGGCGCCTGGGTGGAAGGCGGTTCCCGTCACGAAAACGGCCTGACCAACGGGGCGGCCCATTTCATCGAACACATGCTTTTCAAGGGGACGGAGAGGCGGTCTGCCTTTGATATCGCTTCCGCCATCGATTCCGTCGGCGGTGTGATGAACGCCGCCACGGGCAAGGAACACACCTCTTATTACATCAAGATTCCGGATTACCACCTGGAGCTGGCCGTCGATCTGCTGGCCGATCTCTTTACGGGTTCACGTTTTGACGAGACGGAGATCGGTCGGGAGAAGTCGGTGATCCTTCAGGAGATCCGGATGGTCGAAGATACCCCCGACGATTTGATCCATGATTTTTTCGAGGGGATGTTCTGGAAAGACCATCCCCTCGGATTCCCCATTCTCGGGACGAAGGAGCGGGTCGAGGCCTTCAGTCGCGACGATCTGCTTCGTTTCTTTCAGACCCGCTACCACGGAAATGGTCTGGTGATTTCCGCGGCGGGCCATCTCAAGCACAATGAATTCGTAGAGCTGATTCAGCGCTCCTTCGGATCGCTTGTCGGTTCATCCGCCGGCGAACGGGATAAAATCCCTGTCGCCAGGCCCGGAAAGTCCGTTCTCCGGAAGGATCTGGAACAGGTGCATCTCATCATCGGCGCTCCGGCGCCCTCGGCGGTGAGTCCCGAGCGGCATGCGGGATTTCTTCTGAATGCCGTCCTCGGGGGGAGTATGAGTTCCTGGCTGTTTCAGGAGATCCGCGAAAAAAGGGGTCTTGCTTATGCGATCTATTCCTATCTGACCTCTTACATGGATACGGGGCTGTTTGGCATCTATGTGGGGACCGGCAGCGAACAGGTCCGTGAGGTCCTGGGCCTGGTCCGGGAAGGCATGGAGAGGTTTTCATCCGAGCCGCTGACGGAAACGGAACTGCGATCGGCCAAGGAACTGATCAAGGGAAATTACCTCCTCGGCATGGAAAGCACCGACAACCGGATGACGGGCCTGGCCAGGAATGAGATCTGCTTCGGAAGGCAGGTGACGCCTGAGGAAGTCATCGCGCGGATCGATGCGGTGGTTCCGGATGAGATCCGCTCCCTGGCCGCAAGGATGTTCCGGTCCGACGCCCTGACGGTCGCGGCGCTCGGTCCCGTGTCCGAAGAGATTTTAGTTTTTTGACGAAAATGCCGATAATAGAAGAGCTTCAGGTGTCCATACAGAGACTGGCGGGGACGGAGGATCTGCCGCTTCCCAGCTACATGACCGGTCAGGCGGCGGGAATGGATCTGACGGCCGCGGTCGGAGAGGAAACGACGATCCTTCCCGGCGAGCGAAAGCTCATACCCACAGGTATCGCGGTGGCCATCCCCGAAGGGTATGAAGCCGAGGTTCGCCCCCGGAGCGGCTTGGCCCTGCGCCATGGCGTGACTTTGGTCAACGCCCCCGGCACGATTGACGCGGACTACCGTGGAGAGGTGGGGATCATCCTCATCAATCACGGTCAGGCGCCTTTCGTCGTCCGGCGGGGGGACCGAGTCGCCCAGATGGTGGTGCATCGGGTCTGCCGGGTGCGCTGGAACGCTTGTGGAGCTTTGATTCCGACGCAGAGAGGCGACGGCGGGTTCGGCCATACTTAGGTTGCCGAAATATCAACTTGCATAACCTCTTTTTTTTATATATAGTATCAACGGGTTCTTTTTTTGAAGTCATTCCGAAGTTGCGGGGTATTAGACAGATGAAGGTGGGAAGATATCTCATCGTCTTTGTTTTGCTCATGGGGGCTCTGATCGCGTTTGGGGACA